>CAZTPK010000046.1:0-9432 GCA_964614765.1 uncultured Gammaproteobacteria bacterium | reverse complement strand
ACCTCGCCGTCTATTACCCCGACGAACCCCGCTTCGCGCCGGACGTCCTCGCCGAGGGCTATGAGGTTCGGAGCGTCGAGGGCCACGTCGTCAACGGCATATACGTCGTGGACAGCACGATTGACGTCGGACTGTCCGAGGACATGCGCAACGCGCTGAACAACGGCGTTGCGCTGACCTTTCTCGTCGAGGTGGAGATGCATGCGCCGCGGCGCTACATCTGGGATGCGCTCATCGTGCGCAGCACACAGAGACTGACACTTGAATACCACGCGCTCACGGGCGGATACGTGGTCAACAATGAAAGCACTCACACCCGTCGCAGCTTCCCTTCCCTCGAGGAAGCCCTGCACGGGCTGGGCGAACTGAAGGCGATGGCGGTATCCGAGGAACGTTTCCTTCCCGCCCGGACCCCGTTCTCCGGTCGCTTGCGCATGAGCCTCGAGGTGGAGTCGCTGCCACCGCCGCTGCGACCAATCGCCTACCTGTCGCCCGAATGGCACCTGCGCTCGGACTGGCGGCGATGGACCGTTGAGCCATGAGCCGGCACACCCGTATCGGCGCCCTTGTCCTCGCGTTGAGTGTCATTCTGCTCGTCTCCCTCGTGATGATGAGCGAGGCGATGCAGAACCGCACCCGCTTCAGTCACATCTACTCGCTGCTGCTGGTCGTGAACGCGCTCGGCCTGCTCGGCTTCCTCGCCCTCATCGTGGCCAACCTGAGACGGCTTATCCGTGAACTGCGGCAGGAGCGCGCCGGAGCGCGGTTGAAACGCCGATTGACGCTGCTGTTCGTTCTGCTTTCCACCATCCCGGTGCTGACGGTTTACGGTTTCTCGCTGGAGTTCCTCCGGCGGGGAATCGACAACTGGTTCGACGTGCGTGTCTCATCCGCCCTGGAAGACGCCCTGAATCTCAGCCGTGCGTCGCTGGACATGCGCATGCGTGAGCTGCTGCGCCAGACATCGCAACTGGCCGAGTCGATCACCGATTCCGAGGACGGCGCCGATCCGCTGCGATTCGAGCAGCTGCAACTGCCCGAGAGCCTCGTCGTCGAGAATCCCTTCAGCCCGGGCGCCGTGAATCTCCAGGAGCTGCTGCACCGCAGCGGCGCCGAGGAGCTCACGCTCATGACCACGAAAGGCGCCGTACTCGAACACAGCAGCTTCGCCACCGACATCGTTCCGTCGATGCCCGCGGAGACCGTGCTGCTGCAGCTTCGGCAGAACCAGAACTACATCGCGCTGGAACCGATACGGGACAGCGGCTTGGCGATTCGTGTAGTCGTCAACGTGCCGAGCAGTACGGGCGGCGAGGGGCGCGTGTTGCAGGCCCTGTATCCGGTGGCCGAGCGCATGCGCACGCTGGCCGACAACGTGCAGGCGGCGTTCATTCAATACAAGGAACTGGCCTACCTGCGCGATCGGCTGAAGCTCAGCTTCATGATGACACTGACGCTGGTGCTGCTTTTCAGCATATTCACGGCCGTATGGGCCGCATTCTACACGGCGCAGCGGCTCGCCGATCCCATACATGCCCTCGCCGAGGGGACCAAGGCGGTGGCCGCCGGCAATTACGACACCCGACTTCCAGTGCCGGGGGCCGACGATATCGGCGTACTGGTGCATTCCTTCAACGAAATGACGCGCCGGCTGGCCGAGGCGCGCGACGAAGCGCAGCAGAGCCGCGATGAGGTCGAGAGGCAACGCGCCTACCTGGAGACTGTCCTGGGGCGGCTTTCCTCCGGCGTCCTGACCGTCAGCAGCCTCGGCGAATTGCGCACCGCCAATGCCACCGCGGCGCAGATACTCGGGCTCGCACCGGGATCCCTGCCGGCTACGACCTTATCCGCCCTGATGGAGACGCATGCCCATCTCGAGCCGTTCGTCGACAGCGTTCGCAGCCACCTCCGCGAGGGCCGCGGCGACTGGCAGGAGCAGGTGACGGTCTTCGGACCAGGCGGTCGCAAGGTCATCATGTGCCGTGGCGCCCGCCTGGACGCAAGCGCCGAGGACGAGGTTGATCACGTGATCGTGTTCGACGACGTCACGGCCCTGATTCAGGGACAGCGCGATGCGGCCTGGAGCGAAGTCGCCCGCCGCCTCGCCCACGAGATCAAGAATCCGTTGACGCCCATTCAACTGTCCGCCGAACGCCTTCGCCACAAGTACCTTCGCACGCTCACCGCCGAGGACAGCGAGGTCCTCGACCGGCTGACGAACACGATCATCCAGCAGGTCGAGACCATGAAAGGGATGGTCAACACGTTCTCCGAGTACGCCCGCTCGCCACGCATACAGCAGGAGCCGATACAGCTGAATCACATCGTCGATAGCGTGGTCGATCTCTATCGCAGCGATGAGCAGCGGGTTCGCATCGAGACCGACCTCGCCGCCGACATCCCCACCCTGCATGCCGACCCGAACCGTTTGCGTCAACTGCTCAACAACCTGGTCTCCAACGCGATCGAGGCGCAGTCCGAGAAGACCGAGTGTTACGTGCGCATCAGCACGCGCCTGCACGAGGACGCGCGCGGAACCAGCGTCGAGCTGCGCGTCGAGGATCGTGGAAACGGCATCGCGCCGGAACTCATGAACCAGATCTTCGAGCCGTACGTCACCACCAAGCCCAAGGGGACGGGCCTGGGACTGGCGATCGTGAAGAAGATCGTCGAGGAGCACGGCGGAACCGTATGGATGGAGAGCGGCAGTGGCGGAGGCGCGTGTGCCTCTGTCAGACTTCCGGTCACCGCACCGGAACACGCCCCGGCCCCCTACCCACGCAATGAGGCCAACGTTAATGGCAGAGTCGCATAGTCACACCCTGGATGGCGCGCGTCGTGGACCACCGCGCCAGTCGGCGCGCACCGTCGCCTCCACGAGTCTCCCCCTTTTTTCGGATCCGGTCATCGGTTCCGGATCCGAACCGGGCAGGAGACCCCACGCGGCGACACCTGCCTGGGGAATCCACCGATGAATGCGGGAAAGCATATCCTCGTCGTCGACGACGAAGAAGCAATACGCGGCCTGCTGCAGGAGATACTCGAGGACGAGGGCTTCTCCGTCACCACCGCCGGTAACGTCGCCGAGGCGAAGGAGGCGCGGCGCGTGCGCAGGCCGGATCTCATTCTGCTGGATATCTGGATGCCGGACGGTGACGGCATCACGCTGCTGAAGGAGTGGGCGCAGGGCTATGGAATGGACGTTCCCGTGATCATGATCTCCGGCCATGGCACGGTCGAGACCGCGGTCGAGGCCACGCGCATCGGGGCATTCGATTTTCTCGAGAAGCCACTGTCCCACGGCAAGCTGCTGGTTACCATCGAACGCGCGCTGGAGATGGCCGCACTCCGCCGTGAGAACATCGGGCTGAGGCGCCAGGCGGCAAGCACGGAGTTGCTCGGATCCAGTCGCGCCATCACCCAACTGAAGGAGCAGATACAGCGGATCGCGCACCATAACACCACCGTGTTCCTCATCGGCGAATCGGGCACCGGGAAGGAGGTCTTCGCCCGCTACCTGCATAGCCACAGTCCGCGTGCGCGCAACGTGTTTCTCTCCGTGAATGTTGGAGGGCTCGCCCGCGATGCCGTGGAACAGGAGATATTCGGTTCGGAAAGCAAGGGACGCGTGCATTTTGGCGCGCTGGAGCAGGCCAGCGGCGGAACCCTGTTGCTCAAGGACGTCACCGACTTGAGTCTCGAGATGCAGGCGCGGCTGCTGAATGCCCTGGAGACGCAGTCCCTCGTGCGGCTGGACGGCCTGGATCCGGTGAGGATAGACGTGCGCATCGTGGCGGCCACCCGCCACGACCTGAAGGCAGCCGTGGAAGCGGGCCAGTTTCGCGACGATCTCTATTACCACCTGAATGTCGTACCCCTGCAGATCCCGGCGCTGCGACAGCACGCCGAGGACGTCCCGGAGCTCCTCGCCTACTACCTGGACATGTTCGTCGCCCAGGAAGGGCTGCCGCGCCGGCAGTTCTCCAATGCCGCGCTACAGCGGCTGCGTGCCTATGCGTGGCCCGGGAACGTGCGCGAACTGAAGAATCTCGTGCAGCGCCTTCTTATCCTCGGTTCCGGTCCCGTCATCGAGGCTCCCGAGGTCGAACAGGCGCTCGGAATCCGGCCGGTGATCGCCGTCGAGAGCAGACCGGGCTTCGATCTGCCCATGCGCGAGGCGCGCGAACAGTTCGAGAAGGCTTACCTGGAGTACCAGCTGCAGCACGAACAAGGGAATGTCTCCAGGGTCGCCGAACGGATCGGACTGGAGCGCACGCACCTTCACAGAAAGCTTCGCGCGCTCGGCATCGACCCCAAGTACATCAAACACGCGACCGGCCGCGGGCGGGACGAGGCTTAGTGCGGATCGGGACGGCGCGCCCACGCCAATCGATCCGCTCAGAACTCGACGCGAACGGAGCCCAGCACGGTCCGCGGAGCCGCTGGAGAGACGTTGACGGTCTGCGCGAAGCTGGTTTGCGGATCGAAGTATTCTTTGTCGAGCAGGTTGTTCACGTTGAGTTGAGCCGTCACCCACGAGCGCCCGAAGCGATGGCGGTACCGTGCCGCCAGGTCCAGGCGCACATAACCGGGTATCTCTACGAGATTGTCGGCATCCACCTCCCGCTCGGTCATGGCGAACACGCCGCCCCCGACACCGAACGCATCCGAGATGGCGTAATTCACCCAGATTGTGGCCGCCTGCTCGGGCGCATTCGCGAGCCGCAGGCCCTTGCGACCGTCGGTCAGCACCGGAGGCGTGCCGGCGACGTCCTGGTCCTCGGTGATCCGCGCATCGGTGAAGGCGTAGGTCATCAGCAGGGACAGTCTATCCGTGACGTCGCCGCGTACGTCGATCTCGATACCCTGGCTGCGCGCCTCGCCGACCACATCGGCGACGACTCCTTTGCCGGGAAGTATGGTGGTGACGGCCAGGTTGCTCTTGGTAAGGTGATAGAAGGCCAGTGAGGCCGTCAGCCGGCCGTCGAACCACTGCCCCTTCAGTCCGGCCTCCTTCTGCTCGCCTCGCTCGAAACCGGCAGGGCTGCCGTCGGCCAACACGCTCGCCCCCGACGGGCTGCCGAAGGATCTTGCGTAGCTTCCATAGATCGCGAGCCACGGAAGGACCTCGAAGCTGGCGCCGAGCCGGGGCGAGAAGACATCGTCCTCGACCTCCTGCATCACGACGTTGCAGGGCGTGGTCTGCAGGCAGGTGCCGGAACTCACGTTCGCGACGACATCGTAGCGGCCGGTCATCGCCAGCGTGAGTCGCGGATGCAGACGCACGACATCCTGGGCGGTCACCGCATACCAGTACTCCTTCTCGCGGAGCGAAAAGAAACTGCGCAGATTGTAGTTTCCGGCCACTGTCGCCGGCGGCAGATCCCGGAAGCGCTGATACGCGGGATTGAATATGTCGATCGGCCGCAGCGTCAGCGGGTCGGTCAGGGAATTCACTCCGATGAGATCATTGTCGTGCGTCGCGCGGTTGTATTCCAACCCGACGAAAAGATCGTGTTGCATGCCGAGGCCGTAAAGCCGCCCGCTCAGCTGGACCTCGGTAAAATACTCGTCGTACTCTTCCCGGTACGGCGCAGACACGAACAGGTCCAGCAGCCGCTGGTCGAAGGGATTGAACAGCAGCGGCCCGGCATCCTGATAGTCCGTCTCGTTGAAATACCACAGGAACCGATGCCTCACCTGCCAGTCCGCCGTGAAGGCGTGCGACCAATTGGCGTCCACCAGGTAGAAGCTTCGATCGCTTCGTGCGTCGACAACTCCGAAATAACGCTCATGAGGCACCGGCGCCGGGCCATCCCCCAATGCCGGAATGCCGTAGTCGATCGAGTCGTCGTTGTTCTTGTATTCCAGGCTCAGATTGAATTCCGTGGCCGGGGTCGGTCGCCACGTCAGGGCGGGAAACAGGAAAAGCCGCTCATTGCTAGTGAAATCGCGAAACGAGCCATTGTTCTGGTAGGAAAAGACGAGCCGGTACAGCCACCTGCCATCCGCCGAGATCGGCCCTGTGGCGTCTCCCTCGGTCCGGTATTGCGCAAACTCGCCGAAACGCTGCTCCAGCGCCAGATATCGATCGGCGAGCGGCTTCTTGGTGACAACGTTCACCATGCCGCCGGGTTCCGTGCGACCGTACAGGTTCGCGGCCGCCCCTTTCAGCACGTCGACGCGCTCAATGCTGGCGGGGTCGAATTGCGGAATGTCCAAGCGGACGCCGTTGCGGTAGGCGAACGCGTCGAGATCGAAGCCGCGCAGTGTAAAATTGTCGTTCGTCCCGCCGTTGTCGGAAGCGCCCACGACGCCGCTCACATTCCGCAGCACGTCCTTCAAGAGCGAAGGCTGTTGAAAGTCGATAAACTCCCGCGTCACCGAATTGACCGTAAATGGCGTGCGGAAGGCGGCCTCGCCAGTGACGACGATGGACCCAAGTGCCGCCGGCTCGGAATCATCGTCGGTCGCCGGTTCGCCGGGCGCGACAACCGGAACCATCAGCGCAAGCAACGCGGCCTGCAACCGGCAAGGAGACAACGAGCGCGTGCGGGATCGCGGCATGGTCAACCAGGGCGATTGAGGTCAACGGAGAGACGACTTACCAATCGACGGTAGGTGATATTAGCCTAAATCGGCATCCCGTGTTTCACATGGTTCGATGGTCGACTAGAGACTACGTGCGCGATGCGCGGCGAGCAGGGCGCGTCGCCGCTGGATGATGACTGAGGTTGGCGGAGGGTACCATCCCTGGCACGGCCCCCATTGAAGACTGCCCGATTGACGCTGATGAGTACCGCTCAAGAACCCGTTGGGTCCTGTGCGATTCAAAAGAAGAATAGCTCCAATCGGAAATTCACGCCATCCCCAAAAAAGAGGGTGTGTTTACTGGCAGGAAACTCGATCCGCTGCGCCCGGGGCCATGCGGAACCACTTTGAAAATCAGCCCGATGCGCAGGCAGTCGTGGCCGAGCCATTCAACTGCAGGCTGCCAACAAGATCCGTAACGTGCCCCACCCGGTGCCGCCGCATGTACTCCACCATCCCGCCGTTGAGCCGCGGCAGGAGCAAGGGGTCGTAGAAGAGACCCGTTCCCACGCCTATGCCGCTGGCGCCGGCGATGAGGAATTCGATGGCGTCATTTGCCGTGACGATCCCCCCCTGACCGATGATTGGAATGCCATGCGGCCTGCAGACCTGGTAGACCTGGTGGACCTTCAGCAGCGCAATCGGCTTGATGGCCGGGCCGGAGAGTCCCCCCTGATTGTTGCCAATGACAGGACGCCTGGTTTCTATATCGACCGCCATGCCCATCAGCGTATTGATGACGGCGAATGCGTCCGTGCCCGCGTCGATGCATCGGCGGGCATTCTGGGCGATGTCGGTCTGGTTAGGCGACAGTTTCGTGATGATCGGCTTGCGCGTGGCGCGCCTGCATACCTCCACGACCCTCGCCGACATCTCCGGATCGTTCCCGAACGCGACGCCTCCCTCCTTCACGTTCGGACAGGAGATATTGATCTCGATCGCATCGATGGGCGAATCGTCGAAGATGCGGGTAACCTCTTCATATTCCTCGACGGTCGAGCCGGAGACGTTGGCGATGAAGCGGGTCTCGCTGAAGTCGAGCGCCGGCAGGATCTCTTCCACGACGTAGCGCGCGCCCGGATTCTGCAGGCCGATCGCGTTGAGCATCCCCGCGGGCGTCTCGCAGACGCGATGGGCCGGATTCCCCAGACGGGGGCTCAAGGTCGTGCCCTTCAGGCATACGGCCCCGGCGTCGCGATTGGAGAAGCCGACGACGCGCGTATACTCCTCGCCGAATCCCACGCAGCCGGAGAGCAGCACCAGCGGCGTGGAGAACTTCATGCCGCAGAAATCGAGTGCGAGCATCGCCCTGTCGGAATCGCTGAGGATCATACTTGTTCCACGTCGTTCTCTATGAGCCGGAAATCCCGCCGAATACCGGCAATATTATACGGTTGTGCGCCAATTCCGGGGTCAGCCTGCACCTGCTGCAGCCATTGGGGTTCCGGCTCGACGACAGGCAAATGCGGCGCGCCGGGCTGGACTATCGTGAGCGGGCGGTGATCACGGTCCACCGTTCCCTGGCGGAATTCCGCGACACGGTGGCGCCCGCGCGCCTCTTCGCCCTGTCCACGCGCGGCCAGTCCCGCTATGACTCGGTCGAGTACCGGCCCGGCGACGCGTTGCTGTTCGGACCGGAGACCCGGGGCCTGCCGCAGGCGGTGCTGGACTCGGTCCGGCCACAGCATGTACTTCGCATTCCCATGGTCAGCGACTCGCGGAGCGTGAACCTGGCCAACGCGGTGGCAATCGTGGTCTACGAGGCGTGGCGGCAGCATGACTTCCGCGTTCAGCCGCCGCCGAACTGAAACGTCGCACGGCCGGAACGCATCAACCGCCTTCGCTCTTCGGCTCGCGCGCGAGCAGCGCCTGTACGGCCTCGCGCGGTGAGCACTGGCCGCTCAGTACCATGGCCACCTGATCGCAGATCGGCATTTCGACCCCCTGCTTGCGCGACAGCCGCTGCAGGGCCTCCGCGGTTCGAACGCCCTCGACCACTTGACCGATCTCCGCGACCGCCTCGGCCACTGATCGTCCCCGGGCGATGGCCAGGCCCAGACGGCGATTGCGCGACTGGTCCTGGGTGCAGGTGAGGACCAGGTCGCCTAGGCCCGCGAGTCCCATAAACGTCTCCCTCTTGGCGCCCATCGCCAGCCCCAGGCGGGTCAATTCGGCCAGCCCGCGCGTGATCAGCGCCGCGCGGCTGTTGGCGCCGAACCCAAGTCCGTCGCTGATGCCGGCCGCAATCGCCAGCACGTTCTTGACCGCTCCCCCGACCTCCACGCCTATCACGTCGTCGCCCACATAGGCGCGAAATGCGCCGCCGTGCAGATAGCCGGCCATATCGCGCGCGAACTCCGCGTTCGCGGAAGCGACGACTACCGCCGTCGGCAGTCCGGCTGCGACCTCGTTGGCGAAGGTGGGTCCGGAGACCACGGCGGCCGGACAGTCGGCGCCGAACTGCTCGGCAACGATGGCGTGGGGGAGCTGCAGCGTATCGACGTCGATCCCCTTGCAGGCCCAGGTGATGCGCGCATCGGGACGCGCATGCACGGCAACCAGCTGCGCGACTTCGCGCAGGGCCTTGCACGGTACGGCGAGAATTACGTCGCGGGCGCGACGCAGGGTCCCCTCCAGCTCATCCTCCACGGACAACAGGGCGGGAAAGTCCACGCCTGGCAGGTAGCGCTCGTTGCGCCTGGCGTGGGCAAGGCGGGCGATGTGGCCGGCGTCGTGTCCCCACAGGACGGTGGCATGCCCGTTTCTCGCCAGGTGGATGGCGAGCTCCGTGCCCCAGGAACCGGCGCCGGCGACCAGTATGGAATCGGCGGTCATCACGGT
>CAZTPK010000045.1:8534-9466 GCA_964614765.1 uncultured Gammaproteobacteria bacterium | reverse complement strand
ATGTCATGTAGCGCTGACCGCTGTAGATACGTACCGCCGCGCCGCTTGGCACCGCGACGACGGCCACCACGCCGTCGGCGCCCGCGGCGACATCCGCGGCGGGGATCTGGATGAGCTTCAGACCCTTGCCCTTGTTCATGACTGGCAACTCCCGCATTGGAAATGCCAGGGCGCGCCCCTGGCGGGTGACGATCAGCACATCATCGGTCTCGAGGCTCGTGACCGCCGCCGGCGCCACCACCCCGCCCTGCCCCACGCTCAGCACCGACTTCCCGGCCTTGTTCTTGGCGTAGAGATCCTCCAGCCGCGCGACGAACCCGTAGCCCGCCTCCGTGGCCAGCACATAGTGAGAGTCCGGGTTCCCGAGCATGGCTCCGGCGAAGGTCGCGCCGTCCGGAGGGGTGAGGCGGCCCGACAACGGCTCGCCAAGACCGCGCGCGGAGGGCAGGCTGTGCGCCGCCAGGGAGTAGCACCGCCCGGTGGAGTCGACGAACACGGCGGTCTGGTTGGACCGTCCCAGGGCATGCGCCTGGTAGGCGTCGCCGGATCGATAGCTGAGCGCGGTCGGATCGATGTCGTGCCCCTTCGCCGCCCTGACCCAGCCCTTCTGGGAGAGCACGACGGTGACCGGCTCAGCCGGGATGAGATCCGTCTCGCTCATGGCCTGGGCCTGCTCGCGCACGACGATGGGCGACATCCTCTTGTCGCCGTAC
Organism: uncultured Gammaproteobacteria bacterium; assembly: GCA_964614765.1. Classification (GTDB taxonomy): domain Bacteria; phylum Pseudomonadota; class Gammaproteobacteria; order JAJPIJ01; family JAJPIJ01; genus JAJVHZ01. Next base: position 8,753 of record CAZTPK010000045.1, on the reverse strand, counting down.
CTCGTCGCGTCGGCCTCGATCTCCCTCCTGACCGTCGAGCGCAACCGGGCGCGCGAGGCGAGCGTCCTCTCGAGATCGGCGCGCTCGGCGTCGAGTTCCTTCTGTTCCGTCCGGATCTTCACCTCCTCGAGCCTGGCCAGATGCCGCAGCTTCAGATCGAGTATGGCGTCGGCCTGCGCCTCGCTGAGTCCCGCCCACGCCTGCATGACCAACGCCTTG
>CAZTPK010000045.1:0-8524 GCA_964614765.1 uncultured Gammaproteobacteria bacterium | reverse complement strand
GAGGCGCGCGAGCTGCCGCAGCCGCAGGTCGAGGATGGCCTGCGCCTGCAGTTCGCTGAGCCCGAAGCGCGCCATCAGCGCCGCGCGCGGCTCGTCCTCCCGCCGGATGATGGCGATCACCTCGTCGACATTCAGGAAGGCGACGAGCAGGCCATCGAGGATATGCAGCCGGGCGATGACCTTGTCGAGCCGGTATTGGAGCCGGCGGCGGACGGTTTCGACGCGGAACTCAAGCCATTCCGCCAGCAGGGTCTTCAGGTCCTTGACCTGCGGCAGGCCGTTGCTGCCGATGACGTTGAGATTGACGCGATAGCTGCGCTCCAGATCGGTCGTGGCGAACAGGTGCGCCATGAGCGGCTCCACCTCCACGCGGTTTGAGCGCGGGACGAGCACCAGGCGGGTAGGGGTCTCGTGATCGGACTCGTCGCGCAGGTCCTCGAGCATCGGCAGCTTCTTGGCGTTCATCTGCTGCGCGATCTGCTCGAGGATCTTCGCCCCGGAGCTCTGGTAGGGAAGCGCCGTGATGACGATGTTGCCGTCCTCGCGCTCGTACACGGCGCGCATGCGCAGTGATCCTGAGCCGGTCTCGTAGATCTGCCGGAGCTCCGCCTTCGGCGTGACGATCTCGGCACGGGTCGGGAAATCCGGACCCGGCATGTGCTTGCACAACTCCCGCACCGTGGCCTCGGGATGGTCGATGAGGTGCACGCAGGCGGCCGCCACCTCGCGCAGGTTGTGCGGCGGGATGTCCGTGGCCATGCCGACGGCAATGCCCGTCGTGCCGTTGAGCAGCACGTTCGGAAGACGCGCCGGCAGGACGCGGGGCTCCTCCAGCGTGCCGTCGAAATTGGGCATCCAGTCCACCGTGCCCTGTCCCAGCTCGCTCAGCAGCAGCTCGGCGTAGCGGGTAAGCCTCGCCTCCGTGTAGCGCATGGCCGCGAAGGACTTCGGATCGTCCATCGAGCCCCAGTTGCCCTGTCCGTCCACCAGCGGATAGCGGTAGGAGAACGGCTGCGCCATCAGTACCATGGCCTCGTAGCAGGCGGAGTCTCCATGCGGGTGGAACTTGCCGATCACGTCGCCCACGGTGCGTGCGGATTTCTTGAACTTCGCGCCAGCGTCGAGTCCGAGCTCGGACATCGCGTATACGATCCGGCGCTGGACCGGTTTCAGACCGTCGCCGATGTGCGGCAGGGCGCGGTCGAGGATCACGTACATCGAATAGGCGAGATACGCGCCCTCGGTGAACTGGTGCAAGGGCTGGCGCTCGACGTTTTCGAAACGCACGATCGTGCTCATCTGACTCTCCGGCGAGAATTGCTCTGGAAAAATCAACGCCCCGACCGGCGACGACCGAACGGGGCGGCATTCACGGCGGTTATATTAATTGCTGCGGGGAGTAAATGCGCGCTCACGCGGCAGTCGGCGCCGGCTGCAGAGCCCCCTGCGCGGCGGGCCTGGCCGCACGCTCCGGCAAGCCGCTCACCACGCCCATGGCCAAGGCCGCCAGGTACGGTACGCTCTGCACGATCAGCACCGCCGCCCACCATGTGACCTCGGCACTGTCGGACCCGTACCGCCACACCGAGGCGATGGCGGCGGCGATTAGCGCGACCGCGACGAGCGTCTCCTCCCTGGCCATCGTGAATCCCTGCGCCCACGCGTGCCTGCTTTCGGACTTCGGCGTGCGCAGGAACGGGCGGGACTTGTGCATCATGCCGGTGAAAATCGCCTTGCCGATGGTGTGAGTCAGCGCCATGCCGGCGATCGCCGCGCCAATCCGGTCGACCCAGCCGCACTTCACACGCGCCTTGTACAGGGCGAGACTGTGGATCAGCTTGAATGCGAACACCGCCATCACCGGCCAGATGAAATCCCGCATGGGGAACTCGAAGTAGCGCGGCGAGGCGAGGATGCCGATGGTCCAGAAGATGCCGCCGAGCGTGAACATGAGGTGCACGGCGTCGGCGAACCACGGCAGCCAGCCGCCGATGAAGTGAAAGCGCTGGCCCGGCGACAACCCAGGACGCAGACCGAGCAGCGTGCGCCAATGGCCGCGGATGATCTGCACGGCGCCGAACACCCAGCGGAAGCGTTGGTTCTTGTACGCGGAGAAGGTCTCCGGCGTGAGCCCGCGGCCGAAAACGTGATTGACATAGACGGCCTCGTGACCGCCGCACAGCAGGCGCAGGCCGAGCTCCGCGTCCTCGCAGATGCACCACTCCCCCCATTTGCCGCTCGCCTCCAGCGCGCTGCGCCGGATGAGCGTCATGGTGCCGTGCTGGATTATCGCGTTGCGTTCGTTGCGCTGGACCATCCCGATCTCGAAAAAGCCGTTGTACTCCCAGTTGATCATCCGCTTGAATACGCTGTTGCCCCAGGCGCGATGATCCTGGGGCGCCTGCACGAAACCGACCTGGCTGCGCTCGAAATAGGGGATGAGCGATGACAACCAGTTGGCGTCGATGACGTAGTCGCTGTCGATGACGCCGATCACCTCGGCCCGCGGGGCGGTCACGGTAAGACCGAAGTTCAGCGCTCCGGCCTTGTATCCGGGCCAGTTCTCCAGGTGGAAGAAGCGGAACCTCTCCCCGAGGCGTTCGCAATGGGCGCGCACCGGTTGCCACACCGCCGGGTCCTTGGTGTTGTTGTCGAGCACCAGCACCTCGTAATCCGGATAGTCGAGCCTTGCGAGGCTGTTGAGTGTCTCTATGACGACCTCGGGCGGTTCGTTGTGGATCGGCAGATGCAGCGAAACCATCGGGCGATAGTCGCCGGTCCCCGCGGGCAGCGGCTCGAAATGCCGGCGCATGCGCTGCTGCCAGAGCAGCTCGGCCATCTCGAAGCCATTGATGAGCACCACCGCCAGCAACATCAACTGCGCCGGGAACAGCAGCGCCCACACCACAAGGCTCGTGCCGGTAAGCCCCTCGGCGACGGGCATCAGCGCGCCGATCACCAGCGCGGCGCCGGTCATCTGCAGCAGGGAGGCGAAAAACAGGCGTCCGCCGACGCGCACGTCCTGCCGCCGGCCGGCGAACCAGAGCATGGGACCCAGCACGAGCAGCGAGGCGGCCAGCGCCTTCGGCAACCAGTACTCGTCGTTGACCACCTCGCCGGTCATCGGAAACTTCTGCTCGCGCTCGGCGGTGAACAACCCCCAGTGCGGACCGACGCTGCCCTCCTCGAGGCGTTTCCAGGGCTGGTCGTAGGCCTCGACGATGAAGTAATCGAGCTTGCGCGACTGCGCCTCGTTGAGGAACTGACGGATGAAGCGAGAGGCGTTGACCATCGAAGGCTTGGCGTCTTTCTTGCGATTGCCGTTGCTCGGCCAGCCGGTCTCCCCGATGACCACCTTCTTGTTGGGGAAGGCGGCCTGAACCTGTCGATAGCGCTCGAATACCCACTCGAGCGCCTCTTCCGCCGGCACGCCCTCCCAGTAGGGCAGCACATGGATGGTAATGAAGTCGACCGACTTCGCCAGCTCGGGGTGCTGCAACCAGACGTGCCACGGCTCGGCGGTGCTGACCGGCTGACGCACGCGCTTGCGCACCTTCTTCAGGTAGGTCGTCAGTTCCTCCACCGAGAGGTCGTCGCGCAGGATCGCCTCGTTGCCGATGATGACGCGACTGACGTTGGAATAGCGCTGCGCATTCTTGACCGCGTTGACGATCTCCTTGACGTTGTTTTCCTTGCGCTTGTCCAGCCACGCGCCGCCCATCACCTTAATGCCGTATTGCTGCGCCAGGCGCGGCACCGACTCGAAGCCGTTGGTGGACGAGTAGGTGCGCACGGCCGCGACCTTGCCCTGCAGGCGGGCCAGATCGGCGTCGATCTCCTCGATAGACGGGTAGCGCTCCTCGTAGGGGTTGTCCCCGGGCTGGTAAGGGCTGAAGGACACGCCGCGGATGAGGTCCGTGTATCCCACCTCCGCGACCGGACGGTTCAGCCAGGCCCAGGCCGAGAGGTGCACGCCGATGACTGCCGCGAGGACGAATAAAGTGGTGGCGACGGACCTTAAACGCGCCGCAAGCGGTGTCGGTCCCGCGCAAATGCCCTCTGCCAGGTTCAAGTCTCTCCCAGGTACCGCATGGCCCTGCGAATCACGTCGTTCCACCCTTGCAAACCTCCGCGATCACCGCCTCTCCGGCGGCATTCGTTGCTGCATCGCAGCATTCTTGTCGTTCTGCCCAACTTACTGATGCTGTGGCACAAAAAACGTGACCAATGGCCGATTTCCTGTGCCTGGGCGCATAGTTTGCGGCGCTGCAACTTAACGCGGACTGAACTCTCGACCACTGCAGGCGGCGGCCTCGGGCCGGCTCTGCGGCCGTGGGAGCGGGGCAGGAGCCGCCGGCATCCGCATCCACGGCTGAAAAACCGGGCTGCATCGGGAGGAGAACGCGGTGCGGCTGGTCGACGAAGCGGCGGCTAGACGGCCACGAGGTTGCCCTTGGTCTCTATCCACTCCTTGCGCTCCGCGACACGCCTCTTGGCGAGGAGCTTGTCGAGCAGTTCGTCGGTGGTCCGACCGTCCTCGATGGTGAGCTGCACCAGCCGGCGGGTCGCCGGCGCCATGGTGGTCTCGCGCAATTGCAACGGGTTCATCTCGCCGAGGCCTTTGAATCGCTGCACGTTTACCTTGCCGCGTTTGCCCTCGGCGGCGATCCTGTCCTCGATGCCCTGCCGCTCGGCGTCGTCCAGGGCGTAGTAGACGTCCTTGCCGATGTCGATGCGATACAGCGGCGGCATCGCGACGAACACATGGCCCGATTCGACGAGCGCGCGAAAGTGGCGCACGAACAGGGCGCAGAGCAGCGTGGCGATGTGGAGGCCGTCGGAATCCGCATCGGCGAGGATGCAGACCTTTCCATAACGCAAGGACTCCATGTTCGCCGACCCGGGATCCACGCCGATGGCGACAGCGATGTCGTGGACCTCCTGGGAGGCCAGGACCTGCCCCGGGTCCACCTCCCAGGTATTGAGGATCTTGCCACGAAGCGGCATGACCGCCTGGAACTCGCGATCCCTGGCCTGCTTCGCGGAGCCGCCCGCGGAGTCCCCCTCGACCAGGAACAGCTCCGTGATCCTCGGATCCTGGGAGGCGCAGTCCGCGAGCTTGCCCGGCAGCGCCGGCCCGCCCGTGATGCGCTTGCGCACCACGGCCTTGGCCGACTTCACCCGCGCGCTGGCCCGTTCGATTGCGATGGCGGCGATCTTCTCACCGGCCTCCACGTGCTGGTGCAGCCAGAGGCTCAGGGCATCGCGTATGACGCCGGAGACGAAGGTCGCGCACTCGCGCGAGGACAGCCGTTCCTTGGTCTGGCCGGCGAACTGCGGATTCTCGAGCTTGACCGACAACAGATAACTGCAGCGGTCGCAGACGTCCTCGGCGGTGAGCTTCAGGCCGCGCGGCAGCAGGTTGCGGAACTCGCAGAACTCGCGCACGGCCTCGAGCAGACCCTGGCGCAGCCCGTTGACGTGCGTGCCGCCCTGCGGCGTCGGAACGAGATTGACATAGCTCTCGGCAATCGGCTCTCCGTCGCCAGGCAGCCAGTGCACCGCCCAGTCCACGGCCTCGTGCGCGCTCTTCATGCTGCCCATGAACGGCTCCTGCGGCAACAGGTCGCACTCCGCGTGCGCCTCCGCGAGGTAGGTCTTCAGGCCGTCGGGGTAGAACCACTCCTCGACATCGTTGGCGACCTCGTCCTTCAGCTTCACGCGCAGGCCGGGACACAGCACAGCCTTGGCGCGCAGCAGGTGCTTCAGGCGCGGGACTGCGATCTTCGGCGTATCGAAGTATTTCGGATCGGGCAGGAAACGTATGGTGGTGCCGGTATTCTGCCTGCCCACCGTACCGATCTCCCTGAGCCTGGACTTCGGCTCGCCACCGGCGAACTCCATGTAGTACTCCACGCCCCCGCGGCGGACCCAGACCTCGAGCTTGCTGGAAAGGGCGTTGACCACGGACACACCGACGCCGTGCAGCCCGCCGGAGAACTGGTAGTTCTTGTTGGAGAACTTGCCGCCGGCGTGCAGCCGGGTGAGCACCACCTCCACGCCCGAGACCTTTTCGCCGGGATGGATGTCCACGGGCATGCCGCGCCCGTCGTCGGCGACCGTGACGCCATTGTCTGCATGCAGTGTCACGGACACCTCCGAGGCGTGGCCGGCGATCGCCTCGTCGACGCTGTTGTCGACGACTTCCTGCACCATGTGGTTCGGGCGCGAGGTGTCGGTATACATGCCCGGGCGCTTGCGCACCGGCTCGAGTCCGGTCAGGACTTCTATGTCTGCAGCGTCGTAGCGAGTCGCCACACCGTTCCCTCTATTCTTCTGCCACGGCGAGGCGGCCGGCGCGAGCGGCCCCCTCAAGGAGCTGCGCGTTTCTAACGCAGACGGCGGCGGGCGGTCAATAGACGTGCGTGCCGGCGCCCCGACGCCGGCGGTCGCGCCCTAATCGACCAACACGGGGACCGTTTCCGGCCCGGCATCAGACGGCATCGAGATCCGCGGCCAGTGAAGCCCGGACGGCCTCGGGGATGCGTGCGAGCGAGAACTGGTACTTCGGATGGTCGATCCCGGCGGCGATGGCCGCGCCGCCCTTCACCGCGCGGACCATGTCAGGCGTCAGCTCGAAGCGCAGGAAGTGCACCGCCGAGGTCTTTGTGTCCGTGGAGCGTTCGAGATCCTCGTCGGCGTACGGGAAGAGCGTTTCATGGCCGTCGACCCGCATCCAGACACGCCGCTCGATGCCTACCAGCTCGGCCAGCGCGCGCGTGCGTTCCGCCAAATCGGCGTACTCGAGCATGAACGTCGCCTTCCAATTGCGGCCATCCGGAATGAGCGGGTTGTAGGCCTGAAGCTCCTCCTGGATGCCCTCCTCCTCGAAGATCCGTTCGATGCGCAGCATCTCCTGGATCTGGTACTGGATGGTCACCCGGTCCTCGAAATACAGGGTCGCATGCTCGCCGAGGTGCAGCTGCCGGGCGCGCTTGTGCTCCAGCACCCGCGCGCGGAAGGCCGCGCGCTGCTTGGCGTACTGTTCCAGGGACATCAGGTCTTCGCGGGCCAACGCTCTCATGGTTGCGCTCATCTCTGTCTCTTTCAGATCCCGTAAGCGTGGCGCAGCAGCGCGAAGGGACTCTCCGGCTGCCGCTTCTCCCTCAGGCCGTTCTCGATCTGGTGCCCGGCCATGGGGCAGTCGCTCACGTAGTGGTCGCAGCCCGACTGCTCCACGCGGCTCACCACCGGCCCGGCGATCTTCATCGAGATCCTGTGATACTCGGACTTCACGGCGTAGGTGCCGTCATGCCCCGAGCATCGCTCGATGACGTCGATAGTCGTCCCGGGCACCAGCTGCAGGACGTCGCGGGTCTTCAGGCCGATGTTCTGCACACGCTGGTGACACGGGACATGGTAGGAAACCTTGCCCAGGCCGTTCCTGAAATCGGTCTTAAGCGCCCCCGCCTTGTGGCGGAGCATGAGATATTCGAAGGGATCGTACATCGCCTTCTTCACCTTCAGGGCCAGCGCATCTTCGGGGAACAGCAGCGGGATCTCCTGCTTGAACATCAGCACGCAGGAGGGGATCGGCGCGATCAGGTCCCAACCATCCGCGACCGCTTCCGCCAGCAGCGGAAGATTGGCGTTCTTGAATTTCTCCACCGTATCGAGGTCGCCGAGTTCGAGTTTCGGCATGCCGCAGCAGGCTTCGCGCGCCAGCAGTTTCACCGCCACGCCGTTGTGGCGCAGCACGGCGGCAAGGTCCTCGACCATTCTGGGATGGTTGTGGTCGCCGTAGCAGGTGATGAAGATCGCCACTTTTCCGCTGGTCGGGCCGGCGGCGATGGCGCTGTCGCCGTCGTCCTGCCCTCGCTTGAGGCGTGCGCGCGCGGTCGGCGCGTGATAGGTGGGCAGTTGCGCATCGCGGTGGACGTCGAGCGACTTTTCCAGCAGCTTGCGCAAAAGCGGATTGCGGTTGCCCCAGTTCACCGCTTCGACGACAACTGGTATCGAGGCGAACTTGCCCACCAGGCGGGTATTGGAAATGAGCCTGGCGCTGGCCTTGGTGTCGCCGCGGCGATGGTTGATCGCCTTTGCCCGCAGCATCAAGTGCGGGAAATCCACATTCCACTGGTGCGGCGGCACGTAGGGGCACTTGGTCTGATAGCACAGGTCGCAGAGGTAACACTGCTCGACGACCTGGCCATAGTCGGACTTGGCGATGCCGTCGACTTCCAGCGTCGGCGACTTGTCGACGAGATCGAACAAGGTCGGGAAGGCTTGGCACAGGCTGACGCAGCGGCGGCAGCCGTGGCAGATGTCGTAGACGCGTTCGAGTTCGCGTTCGAGCGCGGCTTCGTTCCAGAACTCGTCGTTCTTCCAGTCGAGCGGGTGCCGAGTAGGGGCTTCCAGGCTGCCTTCGCGCATGGGAATCCTCGGAGTCGCCTGCATTTGCCAGGGCCTCGCCGTGGAATGCCGGCGAAGCCGCACGGGCGGGGCGTGGCAGGGCGCGCTCCGC
>CAZTPK010000044.1:0-9547 GCA_964614765.1 uncultured Gammaproteobacteria bacterium | reverse complement strand
GGGTCAACCGGAGTGATGCAGATCGTACGAGAATCACCAGGAGCGATGCGATGAAAAGCCTGAGCCCGATGCTGATCATGTTCATGGCGCTGACCGCCAACGCCTTGGAGGGCGAGCCGCCCTGGATACAGGTAATCAAACAGGCCGATACGGATGCCGACGGGAGCGTGAGCATGAACGAGGTGAAGGAGTACGCGCACAACGACGAGTACGTCGGGTTCCAGGCCTTCATGGCCGATCACTTCATCACCCTGGACACCAACGAGGATGGCATGGTCAGTGTCGAGGAGCTGAGAGCGGGGCTGCTGCGCCTTGGCATATCGGATGACGAGGTCTCCGAGGGCTTCACCAAGGGTTTTGCGTTCATGTCGAGGGACTAGCGCCGCCACCCGTCTACCGTCCGCGCCGAACTCCGCTCTCCGCGTACCCCGACTTCCTGTAGCGCCGGGCTCCAGACCGGCCTTGGTCGCCCGCATCGCGCCGGCCCTCCGGCGGTCCCGCGCGACGCCTTCCTGCGGTCCGCCGATCCGCTCCGCGGGCCTCGGTATTTCGTGGCTTCGCTTCACCGCCGCAACCGGCTGCGGCGTGGCGCCCCGTGGCCGGCATCGCGCGATCGACATATGCGCATGATTCAAATGGACAAAGCAGCAATCCTGCCGTCTGGCATGGCGATTGAGATATCGCCGGCAACACCCCGGAAGCGTTCGGAGGTGCGGAGAGCCATCGGTGGCGTGAGACCGTTCACCGCCGACGAAGCTATCGACACATCAACCCATAGAGGATGCTGCAATGAAAAAGACACTCATCGCATTGGTAATCACGTTCGCCGCCGGTTCGGCTTCCGCCGCCGGCGAGACCGGATTCATGCCCTGGACGACCTGGATGAAGGACATCTGGAGCGGTTTCGACAGCAACAAGGACGGCAAGCTGAGCATGGAGGAGGTCAAGGAGATGAATCATGTGCTCGGCGAGGATTTCAACGGCTTCCAGCCGTGGATGACCGATCACTTCGCGGAGCTCGACGCGAACAAGGACGGCGTCGTCGACACCGAGGAGCTTCACAACATGATGGTCGCCCACCAGTACACCGACAAGCAGATGGTGAACGAGTGGTACAAGAACACCGGCTTCATGCCGCACAACCCGGCCAACCAGAACTGATTGCCGAAGAGTCAAACCTCCCCCACCGGTGAGCAACCGGCAACCTTCAGGCCCATCCCGGCGACGGGATGGGCCTGCTTTTGCCCCGGACCGTTCGCGTCAATACCATTGACCGGTGGCCTGATCGAACATGTCGTGCTTGACCTTCTTGCGGGTGGCCATGAGTTCCTTGACCGTGGGTTCGCCCTTCATCGCACGTCGTACCGCGAGCTTGGTCGCTTCATAGTTGTTGCGGAACAGTTCGTCCTTGTCGAGATTCGCGTCCTTCGGCGCGCGCGGGTCGATCCAGATGAGCGCCAGGATGCAAAGGTCGTTGACCTGCGCGGCGGGTATGATCTTTTCCTTCACGCAATCGACGATCGCGTCGGCGACGGCGGACTGCACGACGCCGCCGAAGAGGTTCACATAGGCCTCGTCCTTGATCGTCACCTTGGTCGCCATCATCGTCGGCGGCCGCACCATGTAGTTGCATGCCCGCACGGCGAACATGCAGGTATGGCCTTTGCTCTGCGCCATCATGTTTGCGAAGGCGTGGCCGACCGGCCCGCTGACGTCACCGATGAGTATCTCCGGCATGGCATCCGTGTACTGTCCTTCGGATGCGAACACCGTTGCCTCACCGGCCCGGAAAAGGATCTTCTTTGCCATCTTGCCATCTCCTCGTTGTTGCTTCGGGTCATACATCCACATGCCGGGAGGGCCCTCCGCCCGGGCGCTCGGTCCGCAGGCGTTGCGCATGCGCCGGGCGCGCTCCCCTGGGGCAGCTTGGGCTCGCGCATCTCCGGGGCGGCCGGACCGGCGCCGCCGCCATGTTAGAGATTGCCTCAACGGCCAGCAACGGCGCCCCGGCGAGGAGGCGGCCCCGCTCCCGGCTCGGGTGGTGGTTTCGCAATTCCCCCGTATAATGAGCCCCCTTTTATCTCCCCCGGAATCTTCAAGTGATTGAGAAGTTGAGAAATATCGCCATCGTCGCGCACGTAGACCATGGCAAGACGACACTCGTGGACTGCCTGCTGCAGCAGTCAGGCACGCTGGGCGAGCGCGCCGCCGCCCCCGAGCGCGTGATGGACAGCAACGATCTGGAGCGCGAGCGCGGCATCACCATCCTCGCCAAGAACACCGCGATTCGCTGGCGCGACTATCGCATCAACGTGGTCGACACGCCGGGCCACGCCGACTTCGGCGGCGAGGTCGAGCGCATCCTCTCGATGGTGGACTCCGTGTTGCTGCTGGTGGACGCCGTAGACGGCCCCATGCCGCAGACGCGCTTCGTGACGCAAAAGGCCTTCGCCCGGGGGCTGAAGCCCATCGTGGTGGTCAACAAGGTCGACCGGCCTGGCGCGCGTCAGGATTGGGTGATCGATCAGACCTTCGATCTGTTCGATCGTCTGGGCGCCACCGACGAGCAGCTGGACTTCCCGATCGTGTACGCCTCGGCGCTGGAGGGCTGGGCGACGCTCGACCACGCCGCCGGCAGGGGGGTGGACATGACGCCGCTGTTCGAGACCATCGTCGAACACGTGCCGCCGCCGGACGTCGACCGGGAAGGGCCTTTCCAGATGCAGGTGAGCGCGCTCGACTATTCCAGTTACGTGGGCGCCATCGGCATCGGCCGCATCGCGCGCGGCCGCGCGAAGCCGGGAATGGCCATCGTGCGGGTCGACGAGCTCGGCAGCAGGCACAATGCCAAGCTGTTGCAGGTCCTGGGATTTCACGGTCTTGAGCGGGTGCCGATGGAAGAGGCCGCGGCCGGGGATATCGTGGCGGTCAGCGGGATCGAGGGCATCCGCATCTCCGACACGCTCTGCGATCCGGGGAATCCCGAGGCGCTGCCGCGGCTGTCGGTGGACGAGCCCACCGTCAGCATGACCTTCCAGGTGAACGATTCCCCCTTTGCCGGCCGCGACGGCAAGTTCGTCACCAGCCGCCAGATCCGCGAGCGCCTGGAGCGCGAGCTGATTCACAACGTCGCGCTGCGCGTGGAGGACACCGGCGACCCGTCGAGTTTCCTCGTCTCCGGGCGGGGCGAGCTGCACCTGTCGATCCTGATCGAGAACATGCGCCGGGAGGGATTCGAGCTCGCCGTCGGCCGGCCGAAGGTCATCTACAAGCATATCGAGGGCGTCGTCTACGAGCCCTACGAACAGCTCGCGGTGGACGTCGAGGAGCAGACCCAGGGCGGCGTCATGGAGAGGCTCGGCAGCCGCCGCGGCGAACTGGTGAACATGATGCCGGACGGCAAGGGACGCGTACGACTGGAATACATGATCCCCTCGCGCGGACTCATCGGCTTCCGCACCGAGTTCATGACGCTGACCTCGGGCACCGGACTCATGTACCACACCTTCGACAGCTACAAGCCGGCCAAGCCGGGCGCGATCGCGCAGCGTACCAACGGAGTGCTCATCGCCATGGAAGAGGGCCAGGCCTTGGGCTACTCGCTGTTCAATCTGCAGGAGCGAGGCCGGCTGTTCATCGGCCACGGCGAGGAGGTCTACGAGGGGATGATCATCGGCATCCACTCGCGCGACAACGACCTCGTTGTCAACCCTCTGAAGGGCAAGAAGCTCACCAACATCCGCGCCGCCGGCTCCGACGAGAACATCATTCTCACCCCGCCGATCCGTTTCGATCTCGAGCAGGCGCTGGAGTTCATTGACGACGACGAGCTCGTCGAGGTGACGCCCAGGGCCATCCGCCTGCGCAAGAAGCTGCTCCGGGAGCACGAGCGCAAGCGCGCCGATCGCGCCGTCGCGGAGTAGGGCTCTGGTGGGCAGCGTCGCGTCCATCGGTCCGGTGCGCGGCGGCTGGCGGCGCGCGATGTGCGTGGCCATCGCGGTGAGCGCAACGGCGGCGGCGCAGCCGCCTCTGCCGGAGCTGTGGCAGCGGCAGCTGCCCGAGGCGGGCGCGGGGTCCGGCTACATCGCGCTGGTGCCGATGGCCGACGGCGATGTCGCCGTCGTTCGGGGGAGCGAGGCGGTGGCCTTCTTTTCGGGCGCGGTCGTCCAGGCCGGGAAAGCCCGCTCGGCCGCGACCTCCTCGAACGCCAGCCCCTACGGCGCCAAGCTGGCCGATGGCGGCACCGTGCGTCGCATCGGGCCTCCCGGCTGCGTGCAGCGGCCCGGGGTGACGGTGGCCGTCGAGGACTCCGATCGGCATACGGTGGCGGAGTACGCCCTGCTGTGGGTCCTCGAGGAGCCCCGGACTCTGACGGCTGGCGTCTGCGATCTGCACGACGCGCCGACCGTGACCCAGCGCGTGGCGATACTCGATCCGCAACTGCTCGGACTGCGCGACGGCACCTTTCTGGCCGCGGATGCCAGTCTCGGCCTGGTTCTGCGTTTTACGCCGCGATTCGACAGCGGCACCCCGTTCTTGAACGACCGTCTGTTGCGGATGCCGGCGGCCGAGATCCGCGACCTGGTGCGGCGGTACGACCGGCCGGCGCGGGAGGGCGGTTTCCACTGGGCAGGGTTCCAGCTCGAACTGGAGAGCTGGGTGCGGAGCCACCGGCACCCGCGCGCACCGAACGGACGCTCGCCATGATCGGCCTGTTGCAGCGGGTGCTCCGAGCCAGCGTGGAGGTCGATGGCGAGGTGGTCGGACGCATCGACCAGGGGCTGCTCGTCCTGATTGGAGTGGAGCGCAGCGATACGCGGGCAGAGGCCGATCGGCTGCTCGACAGGCTCTTGGGCTACCGCGTGTTCGCCGACGCCGATGACAGGATGAATCTGAGCGTCCGCGACGTCGGTGGAGGCCTGCTGCTGGTGCCGCAGTTCACCCTGCCTGCCGACACGCGCAAGGGGATGCGCCCGAGCTTCACGCCTGCGGCGCCGCCGGAGGACGGCCGGGCCTTGTTCGATCATCTGGTAGGCAGGGCGCGAACGATGCACCCGCTCGTGGCGACCGGGACCTTCGGCGCGCGGATGCGGGTCAGCCTCGTCAACGACGGGCCCGTCACGTTCTGGCTGCAGGCTTCTTCCGGCCGCCCCTGATGGTGGCGGTTCCTGCCGGGTGCGCCATTGCCCCTGCGCCAGGGCGCGAGCGATCACCGCCGTTGGCCAAAGGCAGTTCCGCAGAGGGCGGAGCCTCCTGCGGCGCATGGTTGTCCCGCCATCTTCGATGGCCGCAGGCCATTGAAAATGCGGGTCGGTACGATTCACACTCCTTGCCGATCGGGCCCTGAGAAGTGCGGGGTGGGCTCATTCGGAGCTTCCCTAAAGCGCGCACCTCCACGGCCGCTACACTCATCGACAATTTCGACAAAAACAGAGTGTGCGACATGAATCCGGCCTCACTACAGAGAACATCGGAGACCCATGATCACGGTGCCCGCGCCGAGGAGCCCGTGCTCGTGTTCGAGTCCAACCTCGGCGGGCAGCATGGCCGGGGCGTGTCGTTGCTCGCGGAGAAATGTCACGGCGCCGTCGACGGCAAAGGCTGGGGGCATCATGGAAACGCCTATGGCATCCCGACGCTGGACAGCGAGATGGTGCCGCTCACCCGCGGCGTGCTCGTCAACTACGTCCAGAGCTTCCTCAAGTACGCCACGGTTCACCCGCAACTGCGGTTTCGCGTGACCGCCTTCGGATACGGCAATCCGAACATCGGCATGGGCGAGATCGTGGAGATGTTCCGCCAGGCGCCACGCAACTGTCTGCTTCCCGGGCGCTGGATGGAGATGCTCGGCCGCCTCGACGTGGTGCGGCTGCTGCTGCTGGATGCAAGCGGATCTTTAAGGGGGGCCGCGGCGCAGGAAAGGCTGGATGAGTACTTCGCGATCAATGCGCCGCTGTGGGCGGCAAGGTCGGTGGAGATCGTGAGCGTGGGCACGGCCGTCTCCGTGGTCGCCAACGACGAATTCGCGCGCCGTCGCAACTATCGACATCGCATCATCAGCGTCAACGAAGGCTTTTACAGGAATTATCTCAACCTGGCGCGCGAGGAGATGGCCGTGTGGTATTCCACCCGGCTGGTCACGGTGCTGGAGCCGGATCAGACTTCCCAGGGCAACACACTGCGTCTGCTGCAGGCCGCGACTCGCGCCGGCTTGGAGATCGACGAGATCCAGATTGGCGGGGATTGATGCGCGCAGTCCGCGCCGCGGCGTTCGCCCCGCGCGCCCCTGCCAGGTCAAATCCAGTCCCTGGCCACGAGGTAATGCTCGTGCAGGGCAGCCTCGGGGCTGCCGGGATCGGGGTGCCAGTTGTAACGCCACCTGACCAGCGGCGGCAGCGACATGAGGATCGATTCGGTGCGACCACCTGACTGCAGGCCGAACAACGTGCCGCGATCGTAGACCAGATTGAACTCCACGTAGCGGCCGCGCCGGTAGAGCTGGAAGTCGCGTTCACGCTCGCCGTAGGCGACCGACTTGCGGCGTTGCACGATCGGCAGGTAGGCGGGCAGGTAGTGATCGCCCACGCTGCGCTGGAAGGCGAAGCAGCGCTCGAATCCCCATTCGTTGAGGTCGTCGAAGAACAGCCCTCCCACGCCGCGCGGTTCGTTGCGGTGCTTGATGAAGAAATACTCGTCGCACCACCGCTTGTAGCGCGGGTAGACGTCCGCGCCGAACCCTTCGCAGGCGGCGCGCGCCGTGCGGTGCCAGTGGCGTACGTCTTCCTCGCAGGCGTAATACGGTGTGAGGTCGAAACCGCCCCCGAACCACCACACGGGGGGGCTGCCGGGCCTCTCGGCGATGAAGAAGCGCACATTCATGTGCGAGGTCGGCACGTACGGATTGCGGGGATGGATGACCAGCGACACGCCCATCGCCTCGTAACTGCGGCCGGCAAGCTCCGGTCGCTGCGCCGTGGCCGAAGGGGGGAGGCGCTCGCCGCGCACGTGGGAGTATCCCACGCCGGCCTGCTCGAACACGGCGCCCTCGGTCATCACGCACGAGCGCCCGCCGCCGCCCTCCGGCCGGTCCCAGCGGTCCTCGGCGAAGGCTCCGCCGCCATCCTCGTGAGCGAGCGCCGCGCACACCCGATCCTGCAGGCCGAGCAGGTATCGTGCGATAGCGTCCGTATCGACCCGTTCAGTCATGATTTCCCCCCGCATGGCTGCCGCCTATGATAGCGATTGGCGGGCCAAAAGTGCCGAAAAACCGTGATTCTGCTAATGTAGGGGGCCTGCCCGGAAACAGCCGCAGCGATCCGACGATGACCCGCCAAGCTACCGTACGACGCGACACCAGGGAGACGCAGATCAGCGCCACGATAGATCTCGACGGCACCGGCCAGTGCAAGCTCGGCATCGGATTGCCGTTTCTCGAACATATGCTCGATCAGGTGGCGCGCCACGGCATGATCGATCTGGAGATCGCCGCCAAGGGAGACCTGGAGATCGACGCCCATCACACCGTCGAGGACGTCGGCATCACGCTCGGCCAGGCCTTCGCCCGGGCCGTCGCCGACAAGAAGGGCATACGGCGCTACGGTCACGCCTATGTGCCGTTGGACGAAGCCCTGTCACGCGTGGTCATCGACTGTTCCGGCCGGCCGGGGCTGGAGTATCACGTCCAGTTTCCGCGCGCCAGGGTTGGCGATTTCGATGTCGACCTCTTCTACGAGTTCTTCCAGGGCTTCGTGAACCACTCGCTGGTGACGCTGCACATCGACAATATTCGCGGCCGCAACGCCCATCACATCATCGAGACGGTCTTCAAGGCCTTCGGACGGGCGCTGCGCATGGCGGTGGAGGCTGACCCGCGCGCTGCGGGCGTAATCCCGTCGACCAAGGGAGCGCTCTGATCCCGCAGCGGCCGCGCTGACGGCCGGCGGACCCTGCATCATGCGGACCGTTGCCATCATCGACTACGGCATGAGCAACCTGCGCTCGGTGGCCCGCGCGCTGGAGTTTGTCGCCGCTGGCCGCCACCGCGTCACCACCAGCGCCGACCCGGACGTCATCGCGGCCGCCGATCGCATAGTCTTTCCCGGCCAAGGCGCCATCGGCCAGTGCATGAGCAATCTGCGATCCTACGGCCTGCTCGACGTCCTGCGGCGATGCCTGCGGGAGAAGCCATTCCTCGGTATCTGTCTCGGGCTGCAATCGCTCATGGAGTGGAGCGCCGAGGACGGCGGGACGGCGTGTCTCGGGTTTCTGCCGGGCAAGGTCGTACGCTTCCCGGACACGCTTACCGACCCGGCCTCCGGCCTGCGCCTGAAGATCCCGCACATGGGCTGGAACCAGGTGGTGCCGACGCGATCGCACCCGCTGTGGGAGGGCATCGATCGCGGCGAGATGTTCTACTTCGTGCACAGCTACCACGTCGCGCCCGAGAGAGAGGGCGACGTCGCCGCGCGCACGGATTACGGCCCGGAGTTCGTCTCGGCGTGCTGCCGGGCCAATGTCTTCGCGACCCAGTTCCATCCCGAAAAGAGCCAGCGCGCCGGGCTCGCGCTGCTGGCCAACTTTCTCAGGTGGGCAGGCGACTGATGCGGCCGCGAGCCTTGATCGGCATCAGGCCGCCGGTCATGCGCTATGCTATAGACTCAAAAAACCATCCACCGGGGGAGTGTGTATGCCGGACATTCGCCGAATCCTGTGCGCCACCGATTTTTCCGGGGCCTCCAAGCACGCCTACGAGTACGCCGTCGATCTGGCGGTCAAGCTCGGGGCGGCGGTCAGCGTGATTCACGCCTATCAGATTCCGGCTTATACCCTTCCGGACGGCATGGTCGAGGTGCCGGTGGAGGTCGAGTCCAGCGTGCGCGAGCGACTCAACGAGCAACTCCGGGAATTCTCGCGCAGCATCGACACCAAGGGCGTGAGCATCGACGTGCATCTGCTGGACGGCGTGCCGTACGTGGAGATCACGCATGCGGCGCGCGAACTGAAGGCCGATCTCGTCGTCATCGGCACCCATGGCCGCACCGGGCTGGCGCACCTGCTGCTCGGCAGCGTCGCCGAGCGCGTGGTGCGCACGTGCGAGGCGCCCGTGCTCACCATACGCGCTCCCGGGAACGCCTGAGCGGCGGCGGCCGACTCATCAGGCGCGCTCGCGGGCGACGGCGCGAAATCCGATGTCGCGCCGGTACTGCATGCCGTTCCAGCTGATTCGGGCGACCTGCTCATAGGCGCGTCGCTGTGCCTCGCGCGTGGTCTCGCCGAGGGCGCAGACGCAAAGGACGCGGCCGCCGGCCGTCACGACCTCCTCGTCGCGCAATGCGGTGCCCGCGTGGAACACCTTCACCGACGGCGAGATCGCCTGGTCCAGACCGCGGATCCGGTCGCCCTTGATTACCGTCCCTGGATAGCCGCCGGCGGCGAGCACCACTCCCAGTGCGACGCGCGGATCCCATTCGGCCTGGACACCGGCAAGTCGGCCGTCGAGCGCCGCCTCGCACAGATCGACCAGGTCGGAGCGCAGCCGCATCAGTAT
>CAZTPK010000043.1:0-9554 GCA_964614765.1 uncultured Gammaproteobacteria bacterium | reverse complement strand
TGCAGGACTACGTGGAGGACTGCGAGGGCTGTTGCAGGCGGATGCGGCGGGCGGTCAGCGCCGAGGAGGGGCGGGTGGTCGGTTGCCAGGCGACGCGGTCGGACTGAGAGGCGCGGGCGGGGAGACGACGAGGTGCTGGAGACGCTGATATTCATCGCGGTGCTTCTGGGACTGGTCTGGTTCTGGGCCGATAGCACGCGCGCGCGCGAGGTTGCCCTGCAGCACTGCGGCCGCGCCTGCCGGGACGCCAACGTGCAGTTTCTCGATCAGACGGTGGCGCTGGCATCGCTCGGCCTCGGCCGCGACGCTCGGGGGCGGCTGGTGCCGCGCCGGCGCTACGGATTTGAGTTCAGCACCGATGGCGCCGATCGCCACCGCGGCGTCGTGGCGATGACGGGCCGGGTCGTGGAGTTCGTGCGCCTGGAGCATCCCGGCGGCCCCTTCATCATGACCGGCGGCACGGTCCATGCCATCAACTGACCGATCGCGGATCGACCTGCACGCGCACTCCAATGCCTCCGACGGCGTGCTGACGCCCTCGGAGCTGGTGGCGCGCGCCGCGCAGCGCGGCATCGAGGTGCTGGCGCTCACGGATCACGACACCACGGCCGGCATCGGCGAGGCGCGGCAGGCGGCCCACCGCCACCGTATCGGCCTGGTGCCGGCGATCGAAATGTCGTGCGCGGCCGGCGGCAAACCGCTGCACGTGGTAGGCCTGGGGATCGACCCGGATGCAGCCGGCTTGCAGCGGGCGATGGCGCGCCTGCGGGAGCTGCGTGCGGAGCGCGCCCGCAGGATCGGTCAGAGGCTGGAGCGCCTGGGGATCCCCGGGGCGTACGAAGGCGCCTGCGCGGAGGCGGGCTCCACGGTTCCCGGCCGCGCGCATTTCGCCCGCTGGCTTCTGGGTCGCGGCGTCTGCGCCGACAACGCCGAGGTCTTCGGGCGTCTTCTCGGTCGCGGCCGCCCCGCCCATGTGGCCACCGCCTGGCCGGAGCTCGAGGACACCGTCGCCGGCATACGCGCCGCCGGAGGCGTGGCGGTGCTGGCGCATCCGTTGCGGTACAAACTCACGGCCAGCTGGCTGCGGCGCATCGCCGCGCGCTTTCAGGAGTGCGGCGGCGGAGCGATGGAAGTGGTGATCGCCAATCAGTCGCAGCGCGATACGGCGACGGCGGCCGATGTCGCGCGGCGTTGCGGCCTGAAGGGATCCGTGGGTTCGGATTTTCATGCTGCCGGCCGCCATGCCCCGGAGCTCGGCGGCTTCGGCGCCCTGCCGCCGGACATCGAGCCGGTATGGGAGTCGCTACCGGCCGTCTCAGTCCTCCCCCGCCGGACGGCGGCGCAATGACTTCACCGCCGAGCGACGCTGCTTGCCTTCCCGTCGCCGGCGCACCGCGCCCCTGGGCACCTTGGTCTTGATCCTCGGCCGGGGGGCGACCAGCGCGGCCCGCACCAGCTCGGCCAGCCTCCGCAGCGCGTCCTCGCGATTGCGCTCCTGCGTGCGATGGCGATAGGCCTTGATCGTCAGCACGCCGTCGCTGCTCACGCGCTGGCCGGCGAGCTTGCGCAGGCGCTCGCGCACCGCCGGCGACAGCACGCGCGATGCGTCGATGTTGAAGCGCAGCTGCGCGGCGGTGGCGAGCTTGTTGACGTTCTGTCCGCCCGGGCCGGCGGCGCGCACGAAGGTCAACGAGATCTCGTCCTCCGGGATGACCAGTGCCGGTGTGACGATCAGCATGCGGCATTCTCGCTTGAACGCCGGCGGCGCGTCAGCTAATTTCCGGTGCATGCCGAACCGGACGCCGACGTTGCGCGGGATCAGTGTTGTGGTCACACGGCCGGCGGGACAATCCGCCCGTCTGCGCGAGCTCATCGAGGTGCGCGGCGGAACCGCCGTGCTGCTGCCGCTCATGACCATCGAGCCCGTGGTCAATCCTGCGCTGCCGAACGTCGAGCGTGAACGGGTCTGCGCCGTCATTTTCGTGAGCGTGAACGCGGTGCGCCTGGGCCTGAGGATCGTTCGGCCGCTGCTGCCGGCCGGCGGCGCCATCATCGGCGTCGGCCCGGCGACGGTCGCCGCGCTGCGCACGGCCGGGCAGATGCCGGTGGCAATGCCGGACATCGATGCAAGCAGCGAGGGCTGGCTGACCACCCCCGCCCTTGCCGCCGCGGCGGTCGCCGACCGCGTCGCCGTCATCGTGCGCGGGCGCGGCGGCCGCGACTTGCTGACGCAGACGCTCAGGGAGCGCGGCGCCCAGGTCGAGCACGTGGAGGTGTACCAGCGCGTCCCGAATCCGATCGCTGTCGGAGCGACATTGACGGCCTCCGACGTGGAGCGGCCGGACGTCGTGGTGCTGACCAGCGCGGAGGCCGCCGAGCATCTCGCCCATCTACTCGTCGCCCAGGGGCTGGATGGACTGCTCGCCGTGCCCGTCGCGGCATTGAGCGCGCGCATCGCGCAACGCGCCCGCGAACTGGGGTACAGCGGCAGGGTGGAGATCGCCGCGGAGGCGAGCGACGCCGGTCTGCTGCGGGCGATCGAACGTCTCGTGGCAGCGGCGCCGGCCGCCGCGGACCGCTCCCAGGGACGCTCCGAATAAATCCATCCTGCACTTCTCAGAGCGCGGTCGGCAGGAAGCTTCGCCCTTTTGCAGAGCTTCCCTGGAAGCCTACCCGCAGTACGCCTCGAGCAGCGCCTGCTGCGCCGAGCGCTGCTTGTGGGCGCCCGGCGTCAGCCGTCTGTAGCTGCCGTCGGAGTTGAGCACCCAGGCCTGGGTGTTGTCGGAGAGGTAATTGTGCAACGACTCCTCCACCACGCGGGCGGCCAGTCGTTTGTCCTCCACCGGGAAGCAGATCTCCACGCGCTTGTAAAGATTGCGCTCCATCCAGTCGGCGCTGGAGAGAAACACCAGCGGCTCCCCGCCGTTGAGAAAATAGAAGACGCGGGAGTGCTCCAGCAGGCGTCCGACGATCGAACGGACATGGATGTTCTCCGATACGCCCTTGATCCCCGGCCGCAGCACGCACACCCCGCGTATGATGAGATCGATCTTCACGCCGGCCTGCGAGGCCTCGTACAGCGCCGCGATCACGGTCGGGTCGGTGAGCTGGTTCATCTTCGCCATGATCCGCGCCGGCTTGCCCGCGCGCGCCGCTTCGGCCTCCTGCCTGATGAGGGCGAGCATGCCCTTGTGCAGCGTGAACGGGGACTGCAGGAGCTTGCGCAGCTTGCCGGGGCGGCCGAGCGCGGTGAGCTGCTGGAAGACCTTGTGCACGTCCTCGCAGATGGCGACATCGGAGGTCAGCAGGCTGAAATCGGTGTACAGGCGCGCCGTGCGCGCATGATAGTTGCCGGTGCCGAGGTGCACGTAGCGCTTCAGCTGGCGCTCCTCTCGGCGCACCACCAGCGCCATCTTCGCGTGGGTCTTGTAGCCGACGACCCCGTAGACGACGTGCGCACCGGCCTCCTGCAGCCGGTCGGCCAGCTCGATGTTGGCCTCCTCGTCGAAGCGCGCCCGCAGCTCGATGACCACGGTGACCTCCTTGCCCTTCTTGGCCGCGTCGATCAGCGCCTGCGCGATCACGGAATCCGACCCCGTGCGATACAGCGTCTGCTTGATGGCCAGCACCTTGGGGTCCGCCGCGGCCTGCCGCAGAAAATCCACCACCGGGGTGAAGGACTGGAACGGGTGCAGCAGCAGCAGATCGTCCTTGCGGATGATCTCGAATATGTCGCCGTCGCCCATGAGCCGCTTGGGCTGGCTCGGCGTGAACGGTGGATATTTGAGGTCGGGCCGGTCGACGAGGTCGTGGATGGCCATCAGGCGCGAAAGGTTGACCGGGCCGTTGACCTGGTAGATGTCGTCTTCGCTCAGCTCGAACTGCGCAAGCAGGAAACTGATCATCTCCGGCGGGCAATTGTCGGCGATCTCGATCCGCACCGCATCGCCGAAGCGGCGCGAGGGCAGCTCGCCCTTCAGCGCGTGCAACAGGTCCTCGACGTCTTCGTCGTCCACGAACAGGTCGCTGTTGCGTGTGACGCGGAACTGGTAGCAGCCCGTCGCCTTCATGCCCGGGAAGAGGTCGCCGACGTGCGCATGGATGATGGAGGAGAGGAACACGAAGTCATGCGGACCCTGCGCATAGCTCTCCGGCACGTTGATGACCCGCGGCAGGGAGCGCGGCGCCTGGACGATGGCGATGCCGCTGTTGCGGCCGAAGGCGTCCTTGCCCTCCAGCGACACCATGAAGTTTAGGCTCTTGTTGAGGATTTTCGGGAACGGATGCGCCGGGTCGAGCCCCATCGGGCTCAGCACCGGCAGCAGCTCGCGGTTGAAGTAGCGCTTCACCCAGTCGGCCAGCTTGCTGTCCCAGTCAGCGCGCCGCGGAAAGCGCACGCCGTTATCGGCCAGCCGGGGGATCAACACCTCGTTCAGGACGCGGTATTGCTCGACCACGAGCGCGTGGGTGACCTCGCTGATGCGCCGCAGCTGATCCGGCGCGCGCAGCTGATCGGGGCCGGTCTGCAGCGAACCGTACTCGGCCTGCTGTTTCAGGCCGGAGACGCGGATCTCGAAGAACTCGTCGAGATTGGTGCCGACGATGCACAGGAATTTGAGGCGCTCGAGCAGCGGCACGCTCTCGTCCTTGGCCAGGTCGAGCACGCGGCGGTTGAACTCCAGTTGGGAGATCTCTCGATTGAGATACAGCTCGGGGCGTTGCAGGTCGGTCGGATCCATCGTGGCCATCGCGCGCGCCGCGCCAGCGGTTTGCGCAAGCATTTCGTTATCGATTCAGCATGTTATCATGCGGCGCGCACAGCATGATGACGACGCGACGACACCCTTCCGATCCGAACAGTTCCACAATAATAACCGGAGCAAAGCATGGCTCAGAAAGCCGCGTCCCGTCGCGCCCGCACGATGGCGCAGAAGGCCGATCGCCAGGTCCTCTACCAGCGCTCCGTCCAGTGCGCGGAGTCCGAGGTCGACTTCGTCGACGAGGTCTACCGGAGGTTGCGGCGGCGGAAGCCCGTCACCCTGAGGGAGGATTTCTGCGGCACCGCGCTGGTGGCCTGCGAGTGGGTCCGCCGCCGTCCGGACAATGTCGCCTTTGGCGTCGATCTCGACCCGGCGGTGCTCGCCTGGGGCCGGGAGCGCAACCTCTCGACACTGTCCCCCTCCGCGAGGTCCCGCATCACCCTGCTCAACCAGGACGTGCTGAAGGTGCGCACGCGTCCGGTGGACGCGGTGATGGCGATGAACTTCAGCTACTGGCTGTTCAAGACGCGCGAGCTGATGAAGTCGTACTTCCGGAACGTGCGCGCCGGGCTGGCCGCAGACGGGCTGTTCTTCCTCGACGCCATGGGCGGCTACGACGCCTTCCGGGTGCTGCGCGAGCGCACCAAGCACCGCGGCTTCACCTACATCTGGCACCAGGCCGCGTACAACCCGATCAACGGCGACTTTCTCTGCCACATCGATTTTGCCTTCCCCGACGGCTCGCGGCTGCCGAAGGCCTTCACCTACGACTGGCGGCTGTGGACGCTGCCGGAGTTGCGCGAGCTGTTGCTGGAATCCGGCTTCCGCAAGGCGACCATCTACTGGGAAGGGTGGGACGAGAAAAAGCAGAAGGGCACCGGAGAGTTCGCGCCCACGGAAGTGGGCGAGCCGGAGGCCGGATGGATCGCTTACATCGTGGCCGAGAAATGACCCGGCTCGATCGCAGACCGGTGTCATAATCCCGTAATAAACCCTCCGTCTAATGGCCGGGCAAGAGCGGCAGCGCATGCCGACGCCAAGATCCATTCCCAACGGAGGACGAAGTCCATGAAGTTAAAGACAAATCTTCTTGCCGCCGCCCTCGGTACGATGGCGCTCGCGCAGGGTCCGGCGGTGTTGGCCGAAGGCGCCGCTCAGCTCGACCCGGCGCTCAAGGATTACGAGAAGGCAAGCGGCGTCTCCGGCAACCTCTCCAGCATCGGTTCCGACACCCTCAACAACCTCATGACCCTCTGGGCGGAGGACTTCAAGCGCCTCTACCCGAACGTCAACATCCAGATCCAGGGGGCCGGCTCCTCGACGGCGCCGCCGGCCCTCACCGAAGGCACGGCCAACGTCGGCCCGATGAGCCGGTTGATGAAGGACGAGGAGATCCAGGCCTTCGAGGGCAAGCACGGCTACAAGCCGACGGCCGTGCCGGTGGCCGTGGACGCGCTCGCGGTCTACGTCCACAAGGACAATCCCATACAGGGCCTGACCATGGCGCAGGTGGACGCCATTTTCTCGGCCACCCGCAAGTGCGGTTACGACAAGGACATCGTCATCTGGGGCGACGCCGGATTGACGGGCGAGTGGGCGACCAAGCCCATCCAGCTGTTCGGACGCAACTCGGTCTCGGGCACCTACGGGTATTTCAAGGAGCATGCGCTCTGCAAGGGTGATTTCAAGGACAGCGTCAACGAGCAGCCGGGTTCGGCCTCCGTGGTGCAGGGGGTGACCAAGTCGCTCAACGGCATCGGCTACTCCGGGATCGGCTACAAGACCTCGGGCGTGCGCGCCGTGCCGCTGGCCAGCGAGGGCACAAATTACGTCGAGGCGACGGCCGAGAACGCGCTCTCGGGCACCTATCCGCTTGCCCGCTTCCTCTACATCTACGTCAACAAGGCGCCCAACAAGCCGCTGCCCCCCCTGGAGCTGGAGTTCCTCAAGATGGTGCTGTCGAAGACCGGGCAGGACGACACGGTCAAGGACGGCTACATCCCGCTGCAGGCCTCGGTCGCCGACAAGGCGCTGGCCCTCATCGGGGCGACCGCCGAGTAGCGGCGGCGGGTTGAGGACGGTAACCGTCAGCACGGGCCCTGCATCGAGCGGGGCCTTTGTCTTGACGGGCCTTGCGAAGGCTCGGGCGGCGCGGGCAAACTTCTAGACCTGCAATTACGGCGCATTCACGGCGCCGATATCGAGAGCCGGCGATGGCAACCACTGCGGACGACGCTGAAGTTCTTGCACACCTGGACCCGCGGGCCGTCAGCCGCAGGCGCCTCTGGCGCGAAGTCAAGGACCGCGCCTTCCGCTACACCATGTGGGTGGGCGGCATAGCCGTCATCGCCGCCATCGCGCTCATCTTCTTCTACCTGCTGTACGTCGTCTTTCCATTGTTCCAGCCGGCCAGAGTAGAGCCAGTCACCGAGTACCCGCTGCCCGGCGGAGGCGCCGCGAGGACGCTGCTGCTCACGACCGAGGAGTACGGCGAGGTCGGCGTGCGCATGCTGGCCGACGGTCGAGTGGTGTTCTTCGATACGGGCACCGGCCGGGTGCGCAGCGACGAGAAGCCGGCAGCCCTGAACGGCGGCAGTATCACTGCCTTCGGGGCGGGTCGCCAGAACGAGGGGGTGGTTGCGTATGGGCTCGCCGATGGCAGGGCCGTAGTGGTGAAGCCTTCGTACGCGGTGAGTTACCCCGGCGACAAGCGGCGGATCGACGCCGAGCTGGCCTACCCCGCGGGAGAGGAGGCGGTGAGCGTCGATCCGAATGGCCAGCCGCTTTCCCTTCTCACCGTCCAGGGCAATGAGGAGATGACCACGCTTGTCGCCAAGACGGAGGATCAGCGTCTCGTCCTGGCGCGCGTATCGAAGAAGGCACCGGCTCTGGATTTCGGCGACGGTGAAAAGGCGATCGAGACGGAACAGTTCGTGCTGCCGATCGAGGCGGCTCATGTCGAGCGGCTGTTGCTGGACGTGCATCAGACCCACCTCGTGACCGCCAACCACGACGGTAGCATCGACTATTTCGACATCCGTGAGCCGCAGGACGCCGTACAGGTGGATCATGTGGCGGCTGTCCCGGAAGGCGAACGAATAACCGACATGCGCTGGCTGGCGGGCGGCATTTCCTTGCTCGTGGGCGATAGCCGTGGCGTCGTTACGCAGTGGTTCCCGGTGCGCGACGTCAACAACAAGTACACGCTCGCGCGCGTGCGCGCGTTCAAGATGGGCGAGGCGCCGATAACGGCGATCGTGCCGGAGTTCTTCCGCAAATCCATCGGCGCGATCGATGCCTCTGGGAGTTTCGGCCTCTACCACACCACCGCGGAACGCGACATCGCCAGACAGAAGGTCACTGACAGGGCGCTGACGATGGCAGTGATTTCGCCGCGCGCCGACCGGATGCTCATCGAGGACGAGGCCGGAACGCTGCATTACTGGAAGCTGCACAACGAGCATCCCGAGGTTTCCTGGCATTCGCTGTGGGGGAAGGTCTGGTACGAGAGCCGTCCGCAACCCGAGTACATATGGCAGTCATCCGCCGCCAACAGTGATTTCGAGCCGAAGTTCTCGCTGACGCCCCTGAGCCTCGGCACCCTCAAGGCGGCCTTCTACGCCATGCTGTTCGCCGTGCCGCTGGCGATCATGTCCGCCATCTATACGGCCTATTTCATGAACCCGCGCATGCGCGAGGTCGTCAAGCCGGCCCTTGAATTGATGGGTGCGCTGCCGACGGTGATTCTCGGTTTTCTTGCCGGCCTCTGGCTGGCGCCGCTCATCGAATCCGACCTGGTGAGCGTGCTGCTGTTCTTCCTGCTGGTGCCGACGGCGGTGCTGCTCGCGGCGTGGTTCTGGTCCCGCCTGCCCGAGGGCGTGCGCCACCGGGTCCCTGACGGCTACGAGGCGTTGCTGCTGATCCCGGTGATCTGCCTGGCGTGCGTCCTCGCGATGACGATCGGTCCGGGTATCGAGGATGCATTCTTCGGTGGCAATGCACCGCAATGGGTGACGCAGCATCTCGGGCTGCGTTATGACCAGCGCAACTCCATGGTGGTGGGCATCGCGATGGGTTTTGCGGTCGTGCCGATCATCTTCTCGATCAGCGAGGATGCCATCGTCGGCGTACCCAGGCATCTGACCGTCGGGTCCCTGGCGCTGGGCGCGACGCCGTGGCAGACGCTGACGCGCGTGGTCTTGCTGACGGCCAGCCCGGGCATCTTCTCGGCCGTGATGATCGGGCTGGGACGCGCGGTGGGCGAGACCATGATCGTGCTCATGGCCACCGGCAACACCCCGGTCATCAACTTCAACATCTTCGAGGGCTTCCGTGCGCTGTCGGCGAATACCGCCGTCGAGATGCCGGAATCCGAGGTCAACAGTACGCATTACCGCATCCTGTTCCTCGCCAGCCTGATCCTCTTCCTGTTCACGTTCGTCTTCAACACCGCCGCGGAGATCGTGCGTCATCGCCTGCGCGCGAAATACAGTCATCTATGAAGGAGAACCTGCGGATCTGGGTGAGCAGCGGCCGGCCGTGGATATGGCTCAACGCCGGCATGGCGAGCGCCGCCATCATCATGGTGTTTGGGCTGCTGCTCTACATCTCGGTGCGCGGCCTGAGCCACTTCTGGCCGGACACGGTGGTGCGGTTCGACTACGTCGAGGCCGATGGCAGCACGAGCAAGGTGCTCGGCGAGGTCGTGGACGAGGAGACGCTCAGCGCCGCGCGGTTGAAGGACATCGGCATGACTCCGCCGGCCGGCGAGACGCGGGTGCAGCGCGTGCTCAT
>CAZTPK010000042.1:0-9581 GCA_964614765.1 uncultured Gammaproteobacteria bacterium | reverse complement strand
GGCAACCCGTTCGGGGTCGGCCAGACCGTGACCCAGGGGATCGTCAGCGCCACCGGGCGCAGCCGCGTGGGCATCAATACCTTCGAGAATTTCATCCAGACCGACGCGGCCATCAATCCGGGGAATTCCGGAGGCGCGCTGGTGAACGTGCGCGGCGAGCTGGTGGGGATCAATACCGCGATCATGTCCCGCACCGGCGGCTTCCAGGGCATCGGCTTCGCGATCCCCGTGAACATGGCGCGCGAGGTCATGGACAGCATCATCCGCAACGGCAAGGTCGTGCGCGGCTGGCTGGGTGTGGAGTCCTACGACCTCACACCGGAGGCGCGCGCGGCCCTCGGGATCGGCGGCAGCGGCGGCGCCATCGTCAAGGGTGTGGTGATGAACGGCCCGGCGGACGACGCCGGCGTGCAGCCCTACGACGTCATCACCCACATCAACGGCGAGGCCGTGCTGAGCGCCGACCACGAGATGAGCCTCATCTCCCGCCTGCAGCCAGGGACCTCCGCGCAGCTGACGATCCTGCGGCGAGGCCGAACGCTCAACGTGCAGGTGGCGGTGATGCAGCGGCCCAGGCAGAGCTTCACGACCGGATAGATGCGCACCGGCGCGTGCCGGGGTGACCTCCTCAGGCCGACCCGAGGACGCGGCGCAGGGCGGCGACGAAGCGCTCGTTCTCGCCGGGGGTACCTACGGTCACGCGCAGGCAATCACGAAGCAGCGGATGCGCGCCGTCGAGCAGCTTGATCAGCACACCCTGCTCCCTCAGGCCGTCGAACACGGCCCGTGCGCCCCTGCCGGCGCGAAACAGCAGGAAGTTCGCGCGGCTGGGCCAGACCTCCACCCCCGGCAGTTCCCGCAGGCGTTCGAACAGGGCCTCGCGATCGGCGCAGATCTGCATGGTCTGCTCGCGCAGCAGATCGGCGTGCCTGAGGATGAAGCTCGCGCTCGCCTGGGAGAGGACGTTGATGTTGTAGGGCAGCCGTACCTTGTTGAACTCCTCCAGCCATTCTGCCGGACCGAACAGCATGCCGACGCGCAACCCGGCGAGGCCGGCCTTGGAGAGCGTCTGCATTACGACCATGTTCTCGTGCCGGTAAAGGTCGTGCAGCCAAGTCTCGCCCGCGAACGGAAAATAGGCCTCGTCGATCACCACCAGCCCCGGCGCCGCGGCGAGGATCCGTTCCACGGCCGGGCGATCGAACAGGTTCCCGGTCGGGTTGTTGGGACAGGCGAGGAAGACGACGGCGGGCTGATGCGCGGCGATGGCGCGGCAGGTTGCGTCGACATCGAGCGAGAAGTCCCCGGCGCGCAACGGCACGCCCACGAAGTCAAACCCCAGCACTTCGGCAATCATGCGGTACATGACGAACGTCGGCTCCGGGGCGACAATAGTTCGACCCGGTCCGTTCACCGCCATGGCGATGATTTGAATGAGCTCGTCGGAGCCGTTGCCGAGCAGCACCGGCGCGTCCTCGGCCATGCCGGCGTAACGGCGCAGCTCCCTCTTCAGCTCCTCGGCCTCGGGCGAGGGATAGCGGTTGATCGCCACATGACGCAGCCGCTCGAACCACTCGCCCACCAGCGGCGCGGGCCAGGTGTACGGGTTCTCCATCGCGTCGAGCTTGACCAGCCCGCTCGCATCGGCGACGTGGTAGGCCTTTAGCCGGCGCACCGGCTCGCTAACCCAACGATCGACGAGCCCGCGCTTCATCGCCCGGCGTCGGGAACGCGATACTCCGCGGAACCGGCGTGGGCCGCCAGGCCTTCGGACCGGGCCAGCGTGGCCGCCAGCCGCCCGAGCGAAGCCGCGCCCGCGGGAGAGCACATGATGAGCGAGGAGCGCTTCTGGAAGTCGTACACGCCCAGGGGTGATGAGAAACGCGCAGTCTGCGCCGTCGGCAGTACGTGATTCGGGCCGGCACAGTAATCGCCCAGCGCCTCGGCGGTATGTCGGCCCATGAAGATGGCGCCGGCGTGATCGATCTTCGCCGCCAGGGCCTGCGGATCGGCCACCGACAGCTCCAGGTGCTCCGGTGCGATGCGGTTGGCGATGCGCGCGGCCGCGTCCAGGTCGCGCACCGCGATGAGGGCGCCGCGATCGCTCAGTGATTTGCGGATGATCCCGGCGCGCGGCTGCGACGGCAGCAGTCTGCCGATCGATTCGGCCACACGGTCGAGATAAGCGGAATCTGGCGAGATGAGGATCGCCTGCGCCTGCTCGTCGTGCTCGGCCTGGGAGAACATGTCCATCGCTATCCAGTCCGGATCGGTGCCGCCGTCGCACACCACCAGTATCTCCGAGGGTCCGGCGATCATGTCGATGCCGACGGCGCCGAACACCATCGCCTTGGCGGTCGCTACGTAGATGTTGCCTGGACCGACGATCTTGTCCACCCGCGGGATCGTCTCCGTGCCGTACGCCAGCGCTGCGACAGCTTGCGCCCCGCCGATGGTGAATACGCGATCGACCCCGGCGATGTCGGCGGCGGCGAGCACGACCGGCTCGAGCTGACCGTCGGGGGCCGGCACGACCATGACGATCTCGCCGACACCTGCCACGCGCGCGGGGATGATGTTCATCAGGACCGAGGACGGATAGGCAGCGCGGCCGCCGGGTACGTATACCCCGGCGCGGGCCAGCGGCGTGATCTTCTGTCCGAGCACGGTGCCGTCGGCCTCGGTATACGTCCACGTCTCCTGGCGCTGCCGCTCGTGATACGCGCGTATGCGCGCCGCAGCCGACTCCAGGGCGCGGCGGAGATCATCGCCCAGCGTCTCGCGCGCCCGCCGCAATTCCGCCTGCCCGATCTCAAGCTCCGCGCAGGTGGCCGCGTTGCGACGATCGAAACGGTTGGTGTATTCGAGCAGAGCGGCATCGCCGCGGGCCCGGATGTCGTCGATGATCGCGCGCACCCGCTGTTGTACCGCTGCATCCACCTCCGACTCGTAGGCCAGAAGCGCGTCGAGCCGGGCGGAAAAATCCGGCTCAGCCGCCGAGAGCCTTCGTATTGCAACGTTCATGCTCTTGCCTTCCTCCATCGCCGCGGGCGATACACGACACTCATTCCGGCACGGCGCGCGCCAGCGCCGCAATCAGCTTCTTGATGCGGGCGTGCTTCATCTTCATGGCCGCCTTGTTCACGACCAGCTGCGAGCTGATGTCGGCGACGTGCGCGAGCGCCACCAGGCCATTGGCGCGCAGCGTCTTGCCGGTATCGACCAGATCGACGATGACGTCCGCAAGCCCCATAAGCGGCGCCAGCTCCATCGACCCGTAAAGCTTGATCACCTCCGCCTGAATGCCCTGCGCGGCGAAGTACTGGCGCGTCGTGTAGACGTACTTGGTCGCCACGCGCAGACGCTGGTTCCCGAGCGGCGTCCCGGGTCTGCCCGCCACGACCAGGCGACAGCAGGCGATGTTCAGATCCAGCGGCTCGTACAGACCCTCTCCGCGGTACTCCATCATCACGTCCTTGCCGGCGATGCCGAGGTCGGCGGCGCCGTACTCGACGTAGGTCGGCACGTCCTGCGCGCGGATGACGAGCAGGCGAAGGTCCGGTTGATTCGTGGCGAGGACGAGTTTTCGGGATCGCGACGGGTCCTCCGCCGGCTTGATGCCCACGCGCGCGAGCAACGGCAGCGCATCCTGGAGGATCCGGCCCTTGGAGAGCGCGATGGTCAGTCCGCCCTGCTCCTCGGCGTTCGGTGACGAGTCTTTCATGGCTCTTGCTGGTTTCGACGGTGCCGTCACGCGCGCCGCCGGCGCATACGCCCGGGCGCGGGATGACAGGGTCGGCAGTTTACACGAGTGCCGGCTCGTGGTCGGCGACCCGCTCAGGCAGAGACGCGCCGGATCTGGGCGCCGAGCTGCGAGAGCTTTTCCTCGATCGCCTCGTAGCCGCGGTCGATGTGGTAGATGCGTTCCACGTGCGTCTCGCCTTGCGCGACCAGGCCGGCGAGCACGAGGCAGGCGGACGCACGCAGGTCCGTGGCCATGACCGGGGCGCCGGTGAGCCGCGACACGCCGGTGGTGAACGCGGTATTGCCCTCCAGACGGACGTCCGCGCCCAGGCGGCGCAACTCCTGCACGTGCATGAAGCGGTTCTCGAACACGGTCTCGGTAATCGTGCTGGCGCCATCGGCCACCGAGTTCATCGCCGTGAACTGGGCCTGCATGTCGGTCGGGAATCCGGGGTAGGGCGCCGTGTGCACGTCCACGGCATGCATGCGGCGCTCCCGCGCATCGATGGTGATCGAGTCCTCGGCGCACTCGAGGGTGGCCCCTGCCTCCTCGAGCTTGGCCAGTACCGAGTCGAGCAGCTCGGGCCGCGTCGCCTTGAGCTTCACGCGGCCGCCGGTCATGGCCGCCGCCACCAGGTAGGTGCCGGTCTCGATGCGGTCCGGCAGCACCTCGTAGCTGCAGCCGTGCAGCCGCTCCACCCCCTCGATCACTATGGTATCGGTACCGGCGCCCTCGATGCGCGCGCCCATGGCGTTCAGGCAGTTGGCCAGGTCCACGACCTCCGGCTCGCGCGCGGCATTGGTCAGTATCGTCCGTCCCTGCGCGAGCGTCGCGGCCATCATCAGGTTCTCGGTGCCGGTGACGGTCACGATGTCGAGATGGCAGCGGGTCCCGCGTAGCCGGTCCGCACTGGCGATGATGTAGCCATTCTCGACACTGATCTCCGCGCCCATGGCCATCAGTCCGTGTATGTGAAGGTTTACCGGCCTCGACCCTATCGCGCAGCCTCCGGGCAGCGAGACGTGGGCACGTCCGTGCCGCGCCAGCAGCGCCCGAGGACCAGGATGGAGGCGCGCATGGTCTTCCCCAGCTCGTAGGGGGCCGACATCTCGCGGATGGTACTGGCGTCGATGTCGACGCTCATGCTCTCGTCGACCGTCACCTGCACCCCCATGCGCCCCAGCAGCTCGAGCGTCGTCGTGATGTCGCGCAGGTGCGGGATGTTGCCTATGGTCATCGGCTCGTCGGTGAGCAGGGTGGCCGCGAGTATGGGCAGTGCGGCGTTCTTCGCGCCGGAAACGCGTATCTCGCCGTTGAGCGGCACTCCGCCGGTGATGATCAGTTTGTCCATGAAAACAAAAGGCGATTACTGCAATGGGGGAAGGATCAGGTTCCGGCCGTCAGATGCTGCCATTGCTCGGGCGTACAGGTTCGAAGGGCCAGCGCATGGATCTCCGTGCCCATGCGCGCGCCCAGGGTTCCGTAGACGAGTTGGTGCTGCTTCAGCGTACTCATGCCGCGAAAGCTCTCGGCGGCGACCACGGCCTCGAAATGCACCCCGTCCTCGCCGCGCACCAGTGCCCGGGCGCCGGGAATGCCCGCCTCGATCAGGTTGCGTATCTGCTCCGGGAGCACGGCCAAGGCCTACGGCTCTACGGCGGATGCGATCGGAAGCAGCGTCTCGACGCCGCAGAGCCGAGCCACCGCCAGCACCTGGCCGGGAACGTTGCGAAATTGCACGGAACCGCCGCGGGCCCGGGCGGCACGCGCCCATTCGAGCATGAGCGCCAGGCTGCTGCTGTCGATGCGCCGCACCCGCGACATGTCGATGATCTGGTCGCCGCCGCCCGCCCACAGCTCCCGGGACTGGGTCAGAAGAGACGGCACCGTAGACAGCGCGACGTCACCGTCGACGAAGAAAGTCCGGTCGTCGCCCTTGACGAGCCGGGCGGTATTCACTTGCTCAATCCCTTGTTCTTCGCCTCGAGGTCGTTGATGAGCCCGTCGATCCCGCTCTGATTCACGCGCGAACCGAAATCGCCGCGGTAGGTCACGACCAGGCTGATACCGTCGACGAACACGTCGTAGGCCTTCCACTCGCCATCCTTCTGATGCATCCGGTAGTTGACCGGGATCGGGTGCGCGCCCTGCTGCGTCACCTCGGTCTTGACCACCACGTGTTCGCCGTCCGCCTGCGAGGGCTTGAAGACTATCGTCTCATCCGCGTACTGGAACAGGGCGTTGGCGTAGGTCCGCACGAGCAGCTGCTTGAACGCCTCGGTGAAGCGCGCGCGCTGCTCCGCGCTCGCGGCGCGCCAGTGCTTGCCCAGCACCAGCCGCGATGCCGCCTCGAAGTCGAAATGCGGGATGATGAGCTCGTTGACCAGGCCGTACAGCTTGCCGGTATCCGCCTTCAGCGCCTCCTGCTCGGCGCGCACCCGCTCGAGCACCCGCTCGGTGGTGGCCTTCACGACCTCCTCGGGCGAGGTCGACGCCGAGGCCCCGGTCAGGAATATCACGCCCGCCAGCACACCCAACAAACGCAATAACTGTCTCATGGACTCACCCTCTGGTTCTCGCCACGCGCCGGACCGGCCGGCGCCCACCATCCTCAGTGGCCGCAGTCACCCGCTACACGGCGCTCTCAGGAGCCGCTCTTGTCGTCGCCGGCGGCCTTGCTGTACAGAAACTGGCTGATCACCTGCTCCAGCACCACGGCGTTGGAGGTCAGGACTATGGAGTCGCCGTCCTTCAGCGAGTCCTCCTCGCCGCCGGCCTCCAGCGAGATGTATTGCTCGCCCAGCAGCCCGGCGGTGTAGATCTTCGCGGCCGTATCCTTCGGTATCGCATTGAACTTCCGGTCGATCTTCATGACCGCGACGGCCTGGAAGGTCTTGTTGTCGAACCCGATCTCGGCGACCCGGCCGATCTGCACGCCCGCCATCTTCACCGGCGCCCTCACCTTCAATCCGCCAATGTTATCGAATTTCGCCTTGACCTCGTAGCCGTCGCCGCCGCCGAAGTCGGTGAGATTGCTGACCTTCATCGCCAGCATCGTCAACGCGAGCAGGCCCGCGAACACGAAGGCGCCCACCAGGATCTCGATCTTTCGGTATTCAACCATCTTCGCAGACCTCACTTGTTGAACATCAGCGCCGTCAGGATGAAATCGAACGCCAGCACCGCGAGGCTCGAGTTCACCACCGTGCGCGTCGTGGCCCGGCCGATGCCCTCGGAGGTCGGCACCGTGTCGTAGCCCTCGAAGACCGCGATCCAGGTGACCACGACGCCGAATACCACGCTCTTGATGACGCCGTTCAGGATGTCCTCGCGGAATTCCACCGACGCCTGCATCTGCGCCCAGAAGGCGCCGTCGTCGACGCCGAGCATGCCGACGCCGACTAGGTAGCCGCCGAAGATACCGATGGCGCTGAAGATGGCGGCCAGCAGAGGCATGGCGATGATCCCGGCCAGCAGCCGCGGCGCGATGACGCGATGCAGCGGATCCACCGCCATCATCTCCATCGCCGAGAGCTGCTCGGTGGTCTTCATCAGGCCGATCTCGGCCGTCCGGGCCGACCCGGCGCGTCCCGCGAATAGCAGCGCCGAGACCACCGGCCCCAGTTCGCGCACGAGGGACAACGCCACCAGGACGCCGAGGGACTCCTCGGCGCCGAAATCCACGAGAGTATTATAGCCCTGAAGGCCGAGTACCATCCCGACGAACAGGCCCGAGACGAAGATGATGAGTATCGAGAGCACCCCGACGGCGAACAGCTGGGTGATCACCAGCCGGAAGCGCCGGACGCACAGCGGGACCCCGCCGAGCACATACACCATGAAGATATTGGCGCGTCCCAGCCGCTTGAGCCCCCTCAGCGTCCACTGACCGAGTCCTTGCAGCAGATCGAGCATCTCCGGCCAGCCCTTAAAGACGCAGATCCTCGGCGAACGCGGCGCCGGGATAGTGGAAATGCACCGGGCCGTCGGGCAGGGCCTGCACGAACTGCCGCACCCATGGGTTGTCGGTCTGGGCGAGGTCGGCGGGCGACCCGCGTCCCACGACCTTGCCGGCGGATAATATGTAGACGTAATCGGCGATCGCCAGGGTCTCGTGGATGTCGTGGGAGACGACGATGCTGGTCAGCCCGAGGGTGTCGTTCATCAGCTTGATGAGTCGCACCAGCACGCCCATGGAGATGGGGTCCTGGCCGGTGAAGGGCTCGTCGTACATCATCATCATCGGGTCGAGCGCGATGGCCCGCGCCAGGGCGACGCGACGCGCCATGCCGCCGGAGAGCTCGCTGGGCATCAGGTTGCGCGCTCCGCGCAGGCCGACTGCCTCGAGCTTCATCAGCACCAGGTCGCGAATCATCGACTCCGGCAGCTTGGTGTGCTCGCGCAGGGGGAAGGCGACGTTCTCGAAGACATTCAGGTCCGTGAGCAGCGCCCCGCTCTGGAACAGCATGCCCATGCGCTTGCGCAACTGCATCAGCTCAGCGCGGCTCATGGCGGTGATCTCCTCCCCGTCGACGACGAGGAATCCGCTGTCGGGCCGAAGTTGCCCGCCGATCAACCGGAGCAGGGTGGTCTTGCCGCAGCCGCTGGGTCCCATGACGGCGGTAATCCTGCCGCGGGGTATCTCCAGGCTGACGTCGTCGAAGATCGGCCGCTCGCCACGCCGGAAAGTCAGACCGCGGACCTTGACCAGGGCGTCTTCCAGCACGGGAATGTGGGAGGGGGTCATCCGCGGTACAGGCGCAAGTGAACGCGGCGAATTCTGTGTGACCTGACCGATGGCGTCAACCGCCGGCGTGTTACCATGAGCCGGTAATTACGACTTAAGCGGAGGGTTTTCATGAAAAAATTACTGGCGCTGATTGCCGTGGCCAGCGTCGCGGTCGCCGCCGGCGCGGAGCCCACGCCCGCGCCGGAGGGCGCGAAGGTCTACATCATCGCGCCGGCCGACGGCGCCGAGGTCAGCAGCCCGGTGACCGTGCAGTTCGGACTCGCCGGGATGGGAGTCGCGCCGGCCGGGACCCAGACGCCCAACACCGGCCACCACCATCTCATCATCGACAGCGACCTGCCGCCGCTGGACCAGCCGGTGCCGAAGGACGACAGGCACATCCACTTCGGGGGCGGTCAGACCGAGGTGACCCTCGAGCTGCCTCCGGGCAAGCACACGTTGCAGCTGCTGATGGGCGACCACCTGCACGTGCCGCACGACCCGCCGGTGGTCTCCGATCGCATCACGATCACCGTGAAGTAGTCGGCTTTCGCCACCTCCTGGCCGCAGGGGGGTCAGGACTGCGCCGCGCCGGCCCCGCTAAAAGGTGCCCTTCTGGATGAACTCGATCTTGTAGCCGTCGGGGTCCTGGACGAAGGCGAGGACCGTGGTTCCGTGCTTCATGGGCCCGGCCTCGCGCACCACCTGCCCGCCTTTGGCCTTCACCCGCTCGCAGGCGGCGTAGGCGTCGTCGACCTCGATGGCGACGTGACCGTAGGCGTTGCCGAGGTCGTAGTGGTCGGTCTCCCAGTTGTGGGTCAGCTCGAGCACCGCGCCGTCGGCCTCCTCCTGGTAGCCCACGAAGGCAAGCGTGAACTTGCCGTCCGGGTAGTCCTTCCTGCGGAGCACCCGCATGCCGAGCACGTTGGTGTAGAAATCGACGCACTCGTCCAGGTCCAGCACACGCACGCAGGCGTGGCCGGGGCGCAGTACTCCGGTCATGCTCATATCAAGCTCCTCCTCGTCGAGGGTGTGGTCACAAACTGGCGCAGCTCGGCGCCGCCTTCCGCGGACAGCGCAGCGGCCGGCCGGCAGACGTTCTTGCTC
>CAZTPK010000041.1:0-9619 GCA_964614765.1 uncultured Gammaproteobacteria bacterium | reverse complement strand
GCTCCACCGCCAACCGCCCCCGGCACACAGATGTGGGCGCCTCGCGTACCCGGCCCGCCGGCCCGGCACGGACCGAGGGAACTACTCGGCCTCGCCACCCTCCTCGGCGCGGCCGCGGGTGCTCTTCTTCTTGACCATCGCCTTCTTCTTCGGGGCCGCCGCCGGGCGGCGCGGGGCGACCTTCTTGCGGGCGGCCTTCTTCTCCTCCTCGGAGGCGAGGAGGTTGACGGGCTCGCCGGCCTCGTTCAGCTCGACGAACTCATCGCCCTTCTCGGCGGCCGCCTCGACCAGCGCCATCCGCGAGTCCAGCACGGCGTCCGCGACGGCCCTGGCGTACAGCTGGATGGCGCGGATGGCGTCGTCATTGCCCGGGATCGGGTAGTCGACGACGAGCGGGTTGTTGTTGGTGTCGACGATGCCGACGACCGGAATGCCCAGCTTCTTGGCCTCGGCGATGGCGATCTTCTCGTGGCCGATGTCGATGACGAACAGGGCGTCGGGCAGTCCCGGCATGTCCTTGATGCCGGCCAGGCTCCTGTTGAGCTTCTCCAGCTCGCGGGTCAGCGTCAGCTGCTCGCGCTTGACCAGCCGCTCGAAGGTGCCGTCCTGCTGCATCTGCTCCAGGTCGCGCAGGCGCTTGATGGACTGCCTGACCGTCTTGAAATTGGTGAGCATGCCTCCGGTCCAGCGACGGTCGACCCAGGGCATGCCGCAGCGCGCCGCCTCGGTGCGCACCACCTCCTGCGCAGCCTTCTTGGTGCCGACGAACAGGATGGTGCCCTTGCGGGCGGCCAGCCGGCCGACGAAGTTGATGGCGTCGCTGAACAACGGCATCGTCTTCTCGAGGTTGATGATGTGAACCTTGTTGCGCTCCCCGAAGATGTAGGGGGCCATTTTTGGGTGCCAGTAGCGGGTCTGGTGGCCGAAATGCACGCCGGCCTCCAGCATCTGGCGCATGGTGACTTCCGCCATTGCGATCGACTCCTTAAATATAGGGTTGGGCCTCCACGTGCCCCCGGCATCGAACCCCGTCGAGCCTGCTCGGCGGGGCACCCCGATGCGGGTTGCGGCACGCGTGTGGAATTCCGGGCACGCAAGTGCTTGTTGCGCCCGGTTTAGTTTGCTTCGAAAGCGGGCGCTTTATACCATACAAGCCGGATGGCAACAAACTGCCTACGACGTTGTCCCATACCGGGGTGATGGCAGCTGGCGGGGCGGACCGCAGAGCGCGGTTGCCGCAGACAGGACGGTTCCCAGACCCATGTTGCAGAAGACCACTACAGTCCACATCAAGACCGCCGAGGAGGTTCAGAAGATGCGCGTCGCCGGCCGTCTGGCCGCCGAGGTGCTCGAGATGATCGCCCCGCACGTGCGGGCGGGCGTCACCAGCAACGAACTGGACCGGATCTGCCACGAATACATTGTCGAGGTGCAGCAGGCGGTCCCGGCGCCGCTGAACTACCGCGGTTTCCCGAAATCGATCTGCACCTCGGTCAATCACGTCGTCTGCCACGGGATACCGAACGACCGGCCGCTGAAGGACGGCGATATCGTCAACATCGACGTCACCGTCATCAAGGACGGCTACCACGGCGACACCAGCAAGATGTTCCTGGTCGGGGAGCCCGGCATCCGCGCCCGCCGGCTGACGGAGGTCAGCTACGAGAGCATGTGCGTGGGTATCCGGATGGTTCGGCCCGGGGTTCGGCTCGGGGACATCGGCGCGGCCATCCAGCATTACGCCGAGAGCCACAATTTCTCGGTGGTCCGGGAGTACTGCGGCCACGGCATCGGACGGCAGTTCCATGAGGAGCCTCAGGTGCTGCATTACGGCACGCCCGGCACCGGCCTGCCGCTGGAGCCCGGCATGACCTTCACGATCGAGCCGATGATCAACGCCGGCAAGCGCTTCGTCACCCTGCTGCCGGATGGGTGGACCGTCGTCACCAAGGATCGCAGCCTCTCGGCGCAGTGGGAGCATACCGTGCTGGTCACCGAGGACGGGTTCGAGGTGCTGACCCGCCGGCCCGACGAGCAATTCCCGTGAGCGCCACCCCGGCCGCCGAAACTGCCGCCCAGCGGCCGGCCGACACCACCGAATCCATCGCCCTCTTCAAACGCCGCCTGTC
Organism: uncultured Gammaproteobacteria bacterium; assembly: GCA_964614765.1. Classification (GTDB taxonomy): domain Bacteria; phylum Pseudomonadota; class Gammaproteobacteria; order JAJPIJ01; family JAJPIJ01; genus JAJVHZ01. The sequence goes on along the minus strand of CAZTPK010000041.1, from coordinate 7,490 downwards.
GGAGGGCCGCGGACGGCTGCGGCAGGACTTCGAGGCCGGGGCGCCGGTGGAGACTCTCGTCCGCCAGATGGCAGCCCTCGTGGACGGGGTGCTGGTCGATGCCTGGCGTGCCAACGGCCTGCCGGAGACGGGGCTCGCGCTGGCGGCCGTCGGCGGCTATGGCCGCGGCGAGCTGCATCCGGGGTCCGACGTCGACATCGCCGTCGTACTCGCCGAGGGCACCGATCGCAGCATCAGCCAGCGCCTCGAGCAGTTCGTCACCTTCCTGTGGGACATTGGGCTGGAGGTCGGCCACAGCGTCCGCACGGTATCCGAGTGCCGCGACGAGGCCGAACGCGACGTCACGGTGGTCACCAACCTCATGGAGGCCCGCCTGCTGGCCGGGGATCCGGGCCTGTTCGAGGAGATGCGGCGGGTGACCGGTCCGCAGAGCATCTGGCCGACGGCGGCGTTCTTCGAGGCGAAGCTCGCCGAGCAGAGCGGCCGCCACCACCGCTACCACGATTCAGCCCAGCGGCTGGAGCCGCACATCAAGGAGGCTCCCGGCGGCCTGCGCGACATCCAGGTGATCGGCTGGGTGGCGAAGCGGCACTTCGGGGCCGAGACCCTGCACGAGCTGGTCCGGCACGGCTTTCTCACCGAGGAGGAGTTCAAGACGCTGGATGCCGGCCAGAACTTCCTCTGGCGCATACGGTTCGGCCTGCACCTGCTCGCCGGCCGGCGCGAGGACCGGCTGCTGTTCGACTACCAGCGGGCGATCGCCGAGCAGTTCGGATTCCGCGACAGCGAGAACAACCGCGGCGTGGAACAGTTCATGAAGATGTTCTACCGCACCGCGCTCGAGCTGCAGCGCCTGAACGAGATGCTGCTGGAGTTGTTCGAGGAGGCCATCCTCGAGCGCGACAAGCCCGCCGAGGTGATCTCGCTGAACTCCCGCTTCCAGGTGCGCAACGGCTACATCGAGGCCACCTCCGAGCACGTGTTCCGGCGCTACCCGTTCGCCATGCTCGAGGTCTTCCTGCTGCTGCAGAGAAACCCGGAGATCCAGGGCGTGCGCGCGAGCACGATCCGCCTCATCCGCGACCACCGCCACCTGATCGACGAAAAGTTCCGCGCCGATCTCCGCAATCGCAGCCTGTTCATGGAGATCATCCGGCAGCCGCGGCGCATCGGCCACGAGCTGGCGCGCATGCACCGCTACGGCGTGCTCGAGGCCTACCTGCCCGTGTTCGGCAAGGTGGTCGGCCTCATGCAGTTCGATCTGTTCCACGTCTATACCGTCGACGAGCATACGCTGACGGTGGTGCGCAACCTGCGGCAGTTCATGACGCCGGAGCGCGACGAGGATCTGCCGCTGTGCCGCGAGATCATGTCGCAGCTCCCGAAGCCGGAGCTGCTGTATCTGGCCGGCCTGTTCCACGACATCGCCAAGGGCCGCAGCGGCGATCATTCCGAGCTGGGCGAGGTCGAGGCCGTCGCCTTCTGCGAGCAGCACGGCCTCAGCCAGTACGACACGCGACTGGTCGGCTGGCTGGTGCGCAATCACCTGCTCATGTCGCGCACGGCCACGCGCATGGACGTCTCGGACCCGGACGTCGTCAACAATTTCGCCGGCATGCTCGGCGACAAGACGCATCTGGACTACCTCTACCTGCTGACGGTCGCCGACATCCGCGGCACCAACATCACCCTCTGGACGAGCTGGAAGGACGCGTTGCTGCGCGAGCTGTACCGCGGCACGCTCGGGGCGCTGCGTCGCGGCCTGGAGAACCCGATCCAGCGGCGTGAACGGGTCATGGAGGCGCAGGGCGAGGCGCTGGCCCTGCTCTGCCGCAAGCCCCTCGCGAAGGAGGCCGTCCTGCGGCACTGGGAAGCGCTCGGCGAGGACTACTTCCTGCGCCACACGCCCGAGGAGATCGCCTGGCACACCGAGGTGATACTCGGCCACGGCGAGAACCCCGCGCCGCTGGTGCTGCTGCGCCCCAACCCGCGGCGCGGCGGCACCGAGATCTTCGTGTATGCGCGCGACCAGGACTTCCTGTTCGCGGTCTCGACCCAGACGCTCGATCAGCTCGGCCTGACCGTGCAGGACGCGCGCATCATCACCTCCGAGAACGGCTACACCCTGGACACCTACATCGTGCTCGACGCGGACACCGGCAAGCTCATCGAGCGCGGCTATCGCGCCGATGAGATCGTCTCGACCATCGAACGCAACATCAGCGCGGGCACGCTGCCGCCCGCGCAGTTCAGGCGGCCATCGCGCAAGCTGCGCAGCTTCTCGGTGCCGACGCGGATCACGTTCAGCGACGACAAGTCGAGCAAGCGCACCATCATGGAGGTCGTCACGACCGATCGCCCCGGCGTGCTGGCGCGCATCGCGCAGGGCATGCGCTTCTGCCGCGTCCGGCTCCACAACGCCCGCATCGCCACCTTCGGGGAACGGGTCGAGGACCTCTTCTTCCTCACCGACATGGACGGGAAGCCGATCCGCGACGAGGTGAAGTTCGAGTGCCTGCGCCGCTCGATCGCCGAGGCGCTGGCTCAGGATTAGGTGGCGGCATGCCGGTCGCCATACCGCGGCCCCGAACCGAACAGGAGTTGCTGCAGCGCGCCCGCACACTGGCCGGCGCCACGCTCGCCGACATCGCCGCCTCGCTGCAGCGTGTGCCCCCCTCCGATCTGCGCCACGCCAAGGGCTGGGTCGGCGAACTGATCGAGACGGCGCTGGGCGCCACCGCGGGTTCGAAACCGGAACCCGATTTCGCCGAACTCGGCGTCGAGGTGAAGACACTGCCCGTCGACGGCAGGGGCATGCCGAAGGAATCCACACACGTCTGTGCGATCTCGATGCGAGAGGCGGCCGGGGCGCGCTGGGAGACCTCGCTCGCGCGCGCCAAGCTCGCGCGCGTGCTGTGGGTACCCGTCGAGGCGTCGCCCGCGATCGCGCTGCCGATGCGACGCGTCGGCCAGGCAATCCTGTGGAGCCCGAGTGCCCGCGAGGAGGCGCTGATCCGGCGCGACTGGGAAGAACACATGGAACTCATCGCCCTGGGCCGCAGTGACGAGATAAGCGGCGAGATGGGCGTGGCGCTTCAGGTGCGTCCGAAGGCGGCGAGCGGTAGCGCCCGCACGCCCGGCAACGACGTCGGCGGCGCCCGGACCGCGACCCTGCCGCTCGGCTTTTATCTGCGCACGGGCTTCACCGCCACCATCCTCGGCTACGCCTATGCCCCGGGGGATTGACGGCACGCGGCGCGAGGGGTGGAGCCGCCCGCAGGGGGCCGGCGCGCCGCGGGGATGTGCGCGTGCGGAGGCGATCGCGGGACGGGGCACAACCTCCAGAGCCCCGCTATAATCCGGCGCGCCGACCGACCGCGGTGATCGAGACGGGGCACACATGCAGCCAGCCAAGTCGGACATACACGCAACCCTCTTGCGTCTGCCGATCTTCGCCAACGTCAATCCGGAGGCGATCGCCGCCATTGCCGCCGCCACGCGCGAGAGGATGCTGCAGCGCGGCGACGTCCTGTTCAACAAGGGCGATCCCGCCGCCGGCTTCTTCGTCGTGGTGAAGGGACAGATCAAGCTCGGCTTCTCCTCGGCGCATGGCGACGAGAAGGTCGTCGATATCCTCGGGCCCAACCAGAGCTTCGGCGAGGCGGTCATGTTCATGGACCGCCCCTATCCGGTGTTCGCCGCGGCGCTGGTGGATTCCCTCGTCCTGCGCATTCCGCGCGAACCCGTGTTCCTGCTGCTCGAGAAGGACCCCATGTTTGCGCGGCGCATGCTGGCCGGGCTGTCGATACGGCTGCACGCCCTGGTGCAGGACGTGGAGTCCTATTCGTTGCGCTCGGGCCTGGAGCGCGTGATCGGCTTTCTGCTGCAGGCGGTGGGCGAGAGCGATCCGGAATCGACGGCGCGCGTAGAGATCGATCTGCCGACCTCCAAACACGTGATCGCCTCGCGCCTGAACCTCACGCCCGAGTCCTATTCGCGCGTCCAGCACCGGCTGATCGAGGAAGGTCTCATCTCCGTCAGCGGCCGCCACATCGTCATACACGATCTGCGGCGCCTGCGCGAGTTCGCCGGCTGACCTGCCGCGCCGGAGCGAAAGGACTGTCACGGCCTGCCGGGGCGATCTGCCGGGCAGCGATAGGAAGGAGCCGTCTGCCGGTTTCATGCGGGGCGCCTCCCGGGGGCGCGCGCGGCGGGCACGGATGAGGACGCACCCGCGGTAGCAGGCGGTACGTGGACGTACCGCGCAAGTGGTAGCCGCGCGCGCAACGGGCAGACCGCCTGGACGCCGTTGGCAAGGAACGACGAATCCGGGGCTGGATTACTTTCCGATGGCGCCTGGCGCGGCCCAGGTAATGCGCACGCGCACGGTGCCGTCCTCGGCGTGCTCGGTGCTGTAGCGGTAGCCGTTGCGCGTCAGCATGTCGTAGAGCGGATACGGCTCACGGTAGAGCAGAAGCAGGATCTCGTCTCCCGGCGCGAACCGCTCCAGCGCCGCCACCACCCGCTCGAAGGGCTCCGGCGGCAGCATCTCGCGCGCGTCGATCTCGATCCTCATCCGCGTCTCCTCCTCACCGTGCAGGCGGACATTCTCGTCGCCGGGGCGCGCACGGCCCCTTGATATCAATCAAGCGGGGCCGGCGGCTGCGCGACGGTCGGGCGCGGACCTTCCTGCCCGCCCGGCGCCGAACGGAAAAACTGATCGGGCTCAAGAAAGCGACGAGCCTTCCGGCGCTGCCCATCCAAGTTGACATTCATCAAGGTGGGCGGCCACCCAGGGTGCGACATTTTGTCGCAGGAAACAGCTTCCTGCGTGACGGACGGGACCTTCCGGAGGTTCCGTCCGCCAGAAACACCTGATGCACGGCACCGGAGGTCCATATGAGGAAACCGAACGACAATTCAGAGGCTTCGAACCGCACGGAGACGGCGCAGCACGAGGGCGTTCCGCGCCGACAGTTCCTGACCACGGCCGCTTGGGTGGGCCTGACGGGGGCCGGCGTGGCGGCGGGCCTGGCCTCCTGCGGCAAGCAGCCCGCCAGCCCAGGCACGACGGGGGCACCCGCCGAGGCCGGCGGCGCGCACAGCGCCGAGATCAAACCGGGTCAGCTCGACGAGTACTACGGCATCTGGAGCGGCGGCCACTCCGGGGAGATACGCGTGCTCGGCCTGCCGTCCAGCCGCGAGATCAAGCGCATCCCCGTGTTCGAGCCCGATGCGATGAGCGGCTGGGGGATCACCAACGAGTCCAGGGCCGTCATCGGCACCCTGCCCGATGGCCGGCTGAAATACACTACGGGCGACACCCACCACGTGCACGGCTCCTACACCGACGGCACCTACGACGGCAAATATTTCTGGACCAACGACAAGATCCATGGCCGGCTCGCGCGCATACGCGGCGACATCTTCGAGTGCGACAGGATCACCGAGCTGCCGAACATCCAGGGCTTCCACGGCATCTTCCCGGACAAGCGCGACCCGGTCGACCCGGCGATCAATCACACCACGCGGGTGTTCTGCGGCGGCGAGTTCACCATCCCGCTGCCGAACGACGGCGGCAACATGGACGACACCACCCAGTACTTTTCCATGTTCACCTGCGTGGATGCCGAGACCATGGAGCCGCGCTGGCAGTGCAAGATCGACGGCAACATGGACCTGGTGGCGACCTCCTTCGATGGCAAGCTCGCGGCGGCCAACCAGTACAACACCGAGAACGGCGTGGTCTATGGCGAGATGATGTCGGCGGAGCGCGACGCCTGCGTATTCTTCCACATCGCGCGCATCGAGCAGGCGGTGAAGGACGGCAAGTTCTTCAAGATCCCGGGCTCCGACACGCCAGTGGTCGACGGCACCAAGGCTGCGAACACCGATCCGAAGACGGCGCTGGTGGCCTACGTGCCGATCCCGAAGAATCCGCACGGCGTCAACGCCAGCCCCGACGGCAAGTACTTCATCTGCTCCGGCAAGCTTTCGCCGACCGCGTCGGTCATCGAACTGGCGAAGGTACTGGCGTGGTTCGAGGGCAACCTCAAGGATCCGCGCGATGCCGTGGTCGCCGAGCCGGAGCTTGGCCTGGGCCCGCTGCACACGGCCTTCGACGGACGCGGCAATGCCTTCACCACCCTGTTCCTCGACAGCCAGGTCGTGAAGTGGAACATCGAGGCCGCGATCGCGGCTTTCAGGGGCGACAAGAACGCCCAGGTGGTGGTGGATCGCATCGACGTTCACTATCAGCCCGGCCACCTCAACGCCTCGATGAGCGAGACCAAGGAGTGCGACGGCAAGCTGCTGGCGGTTGGCTGCAAGTTCTCCAAGGACCGCTACCTGCCCGTCGGCCCGCTGCACCCGGAGAACGAGGTGCTCATCGACATCTCGGGCGAAAAGATGGTGACCCTGCACGAGACCTCCGTGTGGCCGGAGCCGCACGACTTCATCATCGTCAAGCGCGACGCCATCAGGACCACGCAGGTCCGCAACATCGACGACTTCCCGCTCGCGACCAAGGACATGAACGGCTCGCGCATCGAGCGCGACGGAAACAAGGTCACCGTGCACCTCACTGCCATCGCCCCGGCCTTCGGGCTGCCCGAGATCCGCGTCAAGCAGGGCGACGAGGTCACGCTGATCGTCACCAACCTCGACAAGGTGGAGGACCTGGGGCACGGCTTCGCGATACCGAAGTACAACATCAACTTCATCGTCAATCCGCAGGAGGCGAAGTCGGTGACGTTCCTCGCCGAGAAGCCCGGGGTGTACTGGTGCTATTGCACGCACTTCTGCCACGCCCTGCATCTGGAGATGCGCTCGCGGCTCGTGGTGGAGCGCTCCGCGTAACGTCAGGTTCCCCCGGCGGTCGGCAGCGGCTGTCCGCCGGGGCCTCTCTCCTTTATCCTCCCGTAATGAGCGAACGCGCCCTCTGCAGTCTGCGCGGCGACGCGCTGAGATGCCTGCTGTTCGCCGCGTCGATGGTCCTGCTGCCGTGGCTGCTGCCGGCGGGGGCGCTCGCGGCCGCGTACGAGGCGCCGCTGCCGGCGGAGATCTCCCGGGATCCGGATCTCTGCGCCTATCTGCCCTGCGAGGAGGTGCTGCCGGGCGCCGAGACCTTCTCCGTCCGCAAGGGACGGCCGGCGTACGTGGAGGCCTACGGCCGCGCTGCGGATCGCGACGAGAAGGACGACGACGATCGGGACGAGAACGGCGACCCGGCGCCCGCGGCGGCGGACGGGCACGCTCCCGCGGAACAGGAGGAAGAGACGGGCTCGGCGCACGCGGACGACTCCGGAGAGCAGCGGCTGATCGGATACGTATTCCTGTCCACCGATATCGTCGACATACCCGCCTACTCCGGCAAGCCGGTGGTGACGCTTATCGGCATGGACACCCGCGGGATCATCACCGGCGTGAAGATCCTCAAGCACAGCGAACCCATCCTTCTGGTCGGGATACCGGAGGAGGAGCTCACCAAG
>CAZTPK010000040.1:6040-9627 GCA_964614765.1 uncultured Gammaproteobacteria bacterium | reverse complement strand
ACCAGGACCCAGGCCACCAGGAGACCGAAGAAGGCGTTGATCAGCGCACCGATGAAGGCGGCGCCGAAACTCAGCCGATAGGAGGCGAGCACGCGCGGGGCGGTGACCGTCTGCCAGAATTGATCCCAGGTCAGTGTCGCCGTCTTCAGGAACGTCGCCGAGAGCGGGATGAGAACGATCAGCGACAGGTACAGCAGCGTGAACCCGAGCGCCAGTCCGAAGCCGGGCAGCACGCTGTGTGGTTGCAGCAGGGGCCAGGCGGAACGGCTGGGTGACATCGCGAGTTCCGATCCCGGTTAATTGCCGCAGATCTCGTCGAAGACGCCGCCATCGGCGAAGTGCGTCTCCTGCGCCTTCTTCCATCCGCCGAACTCCTGGTCGATGGTGACCAGTTCGACGTCGGTGAACTGGCCGGCATACTTCGCCGTGATCACCGGATCCCGGGGGCGATAGAAGTGCCTGCCGGCGATTTCCTGGCCTTCCTTTGTGTATAGGTACTCGAGATACGCCTTTGCGACCTCGGTGGTTCCGTGTTTGGCGGCGAACTTGTCGACCACGGCGACCGGCGGTTCGGCCAGTATGCTGAGCGACGGCACGACGATCTCCACCTTGCCCTCGCCGAGTTCCTTCACTGCGAGGAAGGCCTCGTTCTCCCAGGAGATGAAGACGTCGCCGATTTCGCGTTCCACGAACGTGGTCGTCGAGCCGCGCGCTCCGGAGTCGAGCACGGCGACGTTCTTGTACAGCTTGCCGACGAAGTCCTTCGCCGCCTCGTCGCTGCCGAGGTTCTTCTTCGCGTATGCCCATGCGGCGAGATAATTCCAGCGCGCGCCGCCGGAGGTCTTCGGATTGGGCGTGATCACCGAGACGCCCTCCTTGACCAGATCGTCCCAGTCCTTGATGCCCTTCGGATTGCCCTTGCGCACCAGGAACACGATCGTGGAGGTGTAGGGCGCGCTGTTGTTGGGCAGCCGCGCCTGCCAGTCCTTCGGGAACAGGCCTCCTTTTTCCGCGATCGAGTCGACGTCGTAGGCCAGCGCCAGCGTCACCACATCGGCCTCCAGGCCATCGATCACCGAGCGGGCCTGCTTGCCGGAGCCGCCGTGCGACTGCTGGATTGTGACCGTCTGCCCGGTCTTCTCCTTCCAGTGCTTCGCGAAAGCCTGGTTGAAGTCGGCGTAGAGCTCGCGGGTCGGATCGTAGGAGACGTTGAGCAACGTCACGTCCTCGGCCTTCGCGATCAGCGGGAGCGTGATGCTGAGAACGGTGACCGCGATGGTGAGTGCTAACAACAGTGTCTTACTGAACATGAGTCATTTCCTCGGTTATGTCTGCCTGATCAATACGAGACCTGGAACCGCGTCAGGAGCACCTGTTCGGTCTCGCGGTCCTCAGGGGCGAGGAAGTTGTCGCCGCCGCCACCGCCGTCGAACTCGGTCTGGTCGTAGTTGAGATTGATCTTGAAGTTGCGGTTGAGATACCAATTCAGGCCCACGCCCCAGGAGTTCGCCGCGGATGCTGCCGTGGTCGGATTGGCCAGGGCCGTGCCCGCGCCCGTCGCCGTGGCGCCCGCGAAGGCGTCGTCGTCGATCTCGAGCTCGCCGTAGCGTGCGGCCAATTCGAACGCACCCCAGCTGCCGTTAAACGGGTCGAAGTTGCGCTTGGGCGTGATGCCCTTGTAGGAAGCATCCTCGCCAGTGAGCACCACGGAGCCTGCAATCTGCCAGGCCGTGTTGGTGACGTCGGCGCGGTTGGCGCCGCGAACGACCTCCTGTGTCGAGCTCACGTACTCGCCGAGCAGGCCGAACCAATTCCAGTACCAGTACGCCTGCGGCGAGTAGCGATACCGATTGCCGTCGGCGACCGCGGTGGATGCCAGCGAGGGCGGCACATTGACCGTGGTGCCGCCGACGTTGGCAGTCGTGCTGCTGGTTCGAAAGCGGAAGAACCGCGACTGGCCCTGGGTCACGTAGCTAGACAGATTCGGAGACTCGGCGGAGCCCTCCTCGTTACCGTAGCTGCCGGCAATGCCCATGCCTAGGCCTTGCAGCGGCCCGAAGACGGTCTTGAACGGCTGCACGAAGATGCGGCCGGCGAAGTCCTTGTCGTCGTTGGTGTCGCTCGCGCCGATGCTGCCGAGATCCGGCACACCGTTGAAGACGCCGCCGGCGTAGCTGACCGCGCCGTCGAGGAACTCGCCGTGCAGTTGCAGGCCGAAGTCGCGGTTGGGGACGAGATTCGTCGGCAGACCGCGTTCGACGAAGAGCAGCTCCGCGCCGGACTGCAGGCGCTCCAGGCCGATCGGCTCCTTGAACTTGCCAGCGCGCAGCGTCGCCTGCGGGAAGTACTTGAGCTCCGCGTAGCCGTCCTGCAAGCTGACCGAGGAGCCCGCGAAGTCGGGCATGATGCGGTAGCCGATGTGCTTGAACACCGTGCCCTCGAAGATCGGGCGGACACGACGTAGCAGCAGGGAGTCGGTGACATTCTGCGAATCGTCATCGAGCCAGAACCGTGTGTCGGCCTGCAGGTACCCGCGCAGCTTCAATTCGAAGTCGCCGTCCGCACTCTTGAACGAGGCCCCCTTTTCGCTGAGCTTGAAAGTGGGGTTCTCCTTTTTCTTCTTGGCCGCTTCCTCTTCGGCCAATTCCTGCTTGCGCTCGAGAACCTCGACCTTCTGTTCGAGTTCGCTGTTTACCGGCGCTGGCTGGGCAGCGGCGGCCTTCGTTTCGTTCAGCGCGCCTTCGAGCTGCTTGACCTTGTCCTTGAGGTCCTGCAGCTCGTTCTCGAGTTGCTGGGTGCTAGCGGCGGAGGCCGCAGCGGGACTGACAGCGCTGGCGACCGCCAGGCTTAAGACCGATAACCGCAGAGGTTTCATTGTGCGTTCTCCTCAAGAGAGTGTTGTCGCGCAAACCTCCGGTCATCCGGTCAGTCGCATGGAGTTTTCTGCTGTTTACCTCCAGTTCTGCTGGTCGGTATCGAATGCTCGTGCATTGCCATGCACGCAGGCGTCCGCAGGCGGCTGCGCACGGCGGCAATGCCGCTGAAACCAGGGTGCTCTTCAGTTACCGGGACTTGGGCTCGAGGTCGAAGCGCAACCTCTCCTTGCGCTCAATCTGCACGACCCGCGAGTCGTGTATGACGATCTCCACGGCGCCGTAGTGGATCCCCTCGACGGCGCGCAGTATCCGGCGCACCAGCTCTGCGGATTCGCCCGACAGCGACGTTGCTCGTGATGGCTCGCCCATGCATGCCCCCATGTCCAATTACGCGCGAGTTCCCGCCGGAAGTGAGGCCGGTCGCGCACGGGTAAATATAGTGGGGGTGCTATATTCTGCAAAGGAATAATTATGCATGTACTTATGCGTTAATGTGCAGGGCCCGTTTCGATGGCCCGTCGCGCCGAAACGAGGCCCTGGGCGCCGTCTGTTAACATTCGCGCCCCATGCGCGTATCGGACTTTCACTTCGACCTGCCCGGCTATCTCATCGCCCAGCGCCCCGCGCCGCAGCGCTCGGAGAGTCGGCTGCTGGTCCTCGACGGGGCGACGGGGGCGATTGCCGATCGCCAGTTCGCCGATCTGCCCGGGC
>CAZTPK010000040.1:0-5940 GCA_964614765.1 uncultured Gammaproteobacteria bacterium | reverse complement strand
CTCGACGGGGCGACGGGGGCGATTGCCGATCGCCAGTTCGCCGATCTGCCCGGGCTGCTGCAGCCGGGCGACCTGCTGGTCTTCAACGACACCCGCGTCGTCAAGGCGCGCCTGTACGCCCGGCGTCCCACCGGCGGGCGGGTCGAGGCCCTCATCGAACGGGTGCTCGGCGAGGGCCGCGCGCTCGCGCACCTGCGCCCGGCGCGGACCCAGCGGCCCGGCGGGGTACTGCGCTTCGAAGGCGCGGAGGCCGCGGTCGTGGAACGGCGCCCCGATGACCTGTTCGTGCTGCAGTTCGAGCCGGGCGTCAACGTCTACGAGCTGATGGAGCAGTCCGGGGAGGTGCCCCTGCCCCCCTACATCGTGCGCGAGGTCGAGCGCGACGACGTCCACCGGTATCAGACCGTCTACGGGCGGGTGCCGGGCGCCGTCGCCGCGCCCACCGCCGGCCTGCATTTCGACGAGCGCATGTTCGGCATGCTGGAGGAGAGGGGGGTGGAGCGCTGCCATGTCACCCTGCACGTCGGCGCTGGCACCTTCCTGCCGGTGCGAGTGCAGGACATCCATCAGCACCGCATGCACAGCGAGTACATGGAGGTCTCCGAACAGGCCTGCCGGCAGATCCACGCCGCGCACGCGCGCGGCCGGCGCGTCGTCGCCGTGGGCACGACCTCCGTGCGGGCGCTGGAGAGCGCCGCGGCCGCCGGCGAACTGCGCCCGATGGCGAGCGACACCGACATCTTCATAACGCCCGGCTTCCGCTTCCGCGTGGTCGACGCCATGGTGACCAATTTCCATCTTCCCGAGTCGACGCTGCTGATGCTGGTGTGCGCGTTCGCCGGCCGCGAGAAGGTGCTTCAGGCCTATCAGCACGCGGTGCGCAGCCGCTACCGCTTCTACAGCTACGGCGACGCCATGTTCGTCACCGCCGAGCAGCCGCGCCATGCGCTTTGAGCGGTTGGCCGAGGACGGCCGCGCCCGCAGGGGACGCCTGCACTTCGACCGCGGGACCGTCGAGACGCCGGTCTTCATGCCGGTGGGGACCTACGGAACCGTGAAGACGGTGACCCCGGAGGAACTCGAGCAGCTCGGCGCCGAGATCATCCTGGGAAACACCTACCACCTGATGCTCCGGCCGGGAACCCGAGTCGTGCGCGCCCACGGCGACCTGCACGATTTCATGCACTGGCACAGGCCGATACTGACGGACTCCGGCGGGTTCCAGGTGTGGAGCCTCGGCGAACTGCGTCGGATCACCGAGGACGGTGTCACCTTCCGCTCGCCGGTGAACGGCGACCCGGTCTTCCTCGATCCCGAGCGTTCCATGCAGGTTCAGCGCGAGCTCGGCGCGGACGTCGTGATGGTCTTCGACGAATGCACGCCGTATCCGGCGACCGAGGTTCAGGCGCGCGCCTCCATGGAGCTGTCGCTGCGCTGGGCGGCACGCAGTCGCCGCGCTCACGGCGATTCCGCCGCTGCGCTGTTCGGCATCGTGCAGGGCGGCATGTTCGAGCATCTGCGCCTGGAGTCGCTGGCCGGTCTGGTCGACATCGGCTTCGACGGCTACGCGCTGGGCGGACTCTCCGTCGGCGAGCCGAAGGCCGAGATGCTGCGGGTGCTCGACGCGGTGGCGCAGCGGATGCCGGCGGACAGGCCGCGTTATCTCATGGGCGTGGGCACGCCCGAGGATCTCGTGGAAGCGGTGCGCCGCGGGGTGGACATGTTCGACTGCGTCATGCCGACGCGCAACGCGCGCAATGGCCACCTTTTCACCGCCACCGGCGTGGTCAGACTGCGCAACGCCGCCTATCGCGAGGATCCTGCGCCGCTGGACGAAACCTGCGGCTGTTACACCTGTCGTAATTACTCGCGCGCCTACCTGCACCACCTCGACCGGTCGGGCGAGGTGCTGGGGCTGCGGCTGAACACCATCCACAACCTTCATTACTACCAGACGCTGATGCGCGAGCTCCGCGCGGCGATAGAGGATTCCGCGCTGGAACGCTACGTCGGCGAGTTCTACGCCAGGCGGGCGAAAGTCCGCCCGGCTGTGTCATAATGCGGCGCCTTTTTCCCGGCCGGAACCGCCAGGACGCCGGCCCGACGACCGTTCGTAGGAGCCCCGAGAGGAAACCATGAATCCGCTAGATTATTTCGTCACCGCCGCACACGCGCAGGCAGCGCCGGCTGCGAGTCCGGGAGGCGCGGGCATCTTCGATTTCGCCCTGCCGCTCATCTTCTTCGTGGCCATCTACTTCATCCTTCTGCGCCCGCAGATGCGCCGCCAGAAGGAGCACAAGGCCATGGTCGAGGCGCTCTCCAAGGGCGACGAGATCGTCACCAACGGCGGCATCGCCGGAAAGATCCTCGACGTCGGCGACACCTTCCTCACCGTCGAGATCGCCAAGGGTATCGAGGTCAAGGTGCAGAAGCAGGCGATCGGCATGGTGCTTCCCAAGGGAACCCTGAAAACCGCTTGAGGCGCCCGCCGGTCCACCACAATCCGCTGTCAGGTCGCTGCTCATGAATCGTACCCCGTTGTGGAAGGTCATCTTCATACTCCTCGTCGTACTCGGCGCGCTCGTCTACGCCGCGCCGAACCTGTTCCGCGAGGACCCCTCGGTGCAGATCTCTCCCAGCCGCAACGAGCTCGTGGACGCGGTGCTCGAGCAGCAGGTCGTCGACGCGCTCGAAAAGGAGGGGGTAGCGCCGAAGGGCGTCGAACGCACCGAGCGCAGCATGTTGGTGCGGTTGCGCGACGAGGAGACACAGCTCAAGGCCAAGGACATCATCGCCGCCGCGGTCGGCGACAAGTACACCGTGGCGCTGAATCTCGCGTCCACGACCCCGGCGTGGCTGGAGGCGGTGGGCGGCAAGCCCATGTACCTCGGACTCGACCTGCGCGGCGGCGTGCACTTCCTGCTGGCGATCGACTCCAAGGCGGCCCTGACCCAGGCCGAGGAGCGATTCGTCGCCGACCTGCGCGCGAACTTCCGCGACGAGAAGATCCGCTACAAGACCATCGCCCGCAAGGAGGGCGGCGGGCTGACGGTGACCTTCAACGATGCCGAGAACTTGGACGCCGGGCTGGAACTGCTGGCGCGGCAGTATCCGGAGCTGCAGGCGCAGCCCGCCGACAGCCGGGAACCCACCACCGTCGATCTCCGCATGACGGAAAAGTACGTCCTCGATGCGCGCAAGTTCGCCATCGAGCAGAACCTCACGACCCTGCGCAACCGCGTCAATGAGCTCGGCGTGGCCGAGCCGGTGATCCAGCAGCAGGGCGAGGAGCAGATCGTGGTGCAGTTGCCCGGCGTCCAGGACACGGCGCAGGCAAAGGACATACTCGGGGCCACCGCGACGCTGGAGTTCCACATGGTCGACACCGAGCACGATCTGGCCGCTGCCGAGCAGGGCCGCGTGCCCCCGGGCTCGAAGGTCTACGCGATGCGCGAGGGCGGCAACGTCCTGCTGCAGAAGCAGGTGATGCTGACGGGCGAGTACATCATCGATGCCAAGGCGGGCTTCGACCCGACAGACAACCGGCCCAACGTGTCGATCCGGCTCGACGGCAAGGGCGGCGCCCTGTTCGAGCGCGCCACCCGCGACAACGTCGGCAAGCCCATGGCGGTGGTCTTCATCGAGAACAAGTCGCGGACCGTCACCGAGAACGGCGAGACCCGCAAGGTGCGCGAGCGCGTCGAAGAGGTGATCAACGTCGCCACCATCCGCGAGCAGCTCGGCCGCAGCTTCCAGATCACCGGACTGGACAGTGCGCGCGAGGCGACGAATCTCGCGTTGCTGCTGCGCGCGGGCGCTCTGGCCGCGCCGATGGAGATCGTCGAGGAGCGCACGGTGGGTCCGAGCCTCGGCAAGGACAACATCGAGAAGGGCATGCTGTCGGTGGGCATCGCGCTCGCGCTCGTGCTGCTGTTCATCGCATGGTATTACCGCGTGTTCGGGATCGCGGCGGACATCGCGCTGCTGCTGAACCTCGTGTTCCTGGTGGCAATCATGTCGCTGTTGCAGGCGACGCTCACGCTGCCGGGCATCGCCGGCATCGTGCTGACGCTCGGAATGGCGGTGGATGCCAACGTGCTCATCAACGAGCGCATCCTCGAGGAGCTGCGTAACGGGAATACCCCGCAGGCGGCAATCCATGCCGGCTACGAACGCGCGTGGGCGACCATTCTGGACTCCAATATCACCACCCTGATCGCCGGCATCCTGCTGTTCGCGGTCGGCACCGGCCCGATCAAGGGTTTCGCCGTGACCCTGTGCATCGGCATCCTGACGTCCATGTTCACGGCGGTTACCATCTCGCGCGCGGTGATCAACTTCATCTACGGCGGTCGCCGCGTCGCCAAGCTGTCAATCTAGTCGGCCAGATTCCAGAGGACATGCCATGAAGTTCTTCAGCAAGGTCTACAAGTTCGACTTCATGCGCCTGAGGCGCTTCTGGCTGATGTTCTCGGCCGTGACGACCGCGGCTGCCGTGATCGCCATCGCCGTCTCCATGTACACGGGGAAGTTTCCGTGGGGCATCGACTTCAGCAAGGGCACGCTCATCGAGCTGGGATACGGGGAGCCGGTGGAGACGGATGCCATCAAGCAAGTGCTGGCGGCCGCCGGCTACAGCAATCCCGTCGTGCAGCATTTCGGCACCAGCAAGGAGGTGCTGGTGCGGTTCGCCACGCAGTTCGACAGCGAGACCAGCAACAGGGTGATCGAGGCTCTGAAGTCGGCGGGCCACGACGTGCAGGTGCGGCGCGTGGAGTTCGTCGGCCCGCAGGTGAGCGAACAGCTGCTGGAGAACGGCGCGCTGGCGCTCATCGGCGCCTTGATCGGCATCCTCGTGTACGTGGTGCTGCGGTTTGAGCCCAAGCTGGCTGTCGCGGCGGTGATCGCCACCATGCACGACACCGTGTTGACGGCCGGCTTCTTCCTGCTGACGCCTTGGGATTTCGATCTGACGGTGCTGGCGGCGTTGCTGACGGTCATCGGCTATTCGATCAACGACACGATAGTCGTCTTCGACCGCATACGCGAAAACTTCAGAAAGTTGCGGAACGCCGACGCGCTGACGGTGGTGAATACCTCCATCAACGAAACGCTCTCGCGAACGCTGATGACCGGGGTCACGACCGCCATGGTGCTCGTCGCGCTGATGGTGTTCGGCGGCGAGCTCAATCGCCCGTTTGCCATCACGGTGCTCCTGGGCCTGCTCATCGGCACGTACTCCTCGATCTATATCGCCAGCCCCGTCGCCGTCGCCCTCGGGGTGGATCGCAAGGCACTGATGCCGGTGCAGAAGGAAGGCATCGGCGCCGAGCGTCCGTAGGCCCTCCCAGCGCGAGGCGGCAGGCCTGACGATGTCTTCCTACCTCATCGTCAAGTCGCTGCACGTGCTGTGCGCGGCACTGACGTTCGCGTCGTTCACGACGCGCGGGATCTGGATGTGGCGGCAGTCTCCGCTGCTGCAGCGGCGCTGGGTGCGCGTCGTGCCGCACGTCCTCGATACCGTCCTGCTGGGCAGCGCTGCAGTGCTCGTGCTGATCACGCATCAGTATCCCGTGACGGCAGCGTGGCTCAACGCCAAGATCGCCGGGCTGCTTCTCTATATCGGCCTGGGATCGATCGCGCTGCGGCGCGGGCGATCGATGCGGGTGCGACGCGGCGCGTTCGTGGCGGCCCTGTGCGCGTTCGCCTACATCGTCCTGGTGGCGAGGACCCGCCAGCCCCTGCCGATCCTGGAATAGGTTCCATGCGCATCGTCGCCGATCAGAACATCACCGAGGTCGAGGCGGCGTTCGGCGGGCTCGGCGAGGTGATCCGCGTTCCAGGGCGCACTCTGGCGCGGGAGCACTTGCGGGATGCCGAGATGCTGCTCGTGCGTTCGGTGACGCGGGTGAACGCGGAGCTGCTGGACGGCACCGAGCG
>CAZTPK010000039.1:0-9704 GCA_964614765.1 uncultured Gammaproteobacteria bacterium | reverse complement strand
GGCGCGGCGCGGAGAACTTGGGTTTGCGCCGCCGTCGTCCATCATCGGCGAGCCACCCTTGGCGGCTGCGACCGGGCACGGCGCCACGAGGAGCAAGCGGGCCGAGGCGCCGTAGTCCTCGAGGTGCCAGCCGTCGATGCGCGCGTCGAGGGCGAGCTGTCTCCGCATGTTGGCGCGCAGCTCGCTGGTGATCGCCTGCTCCCGCAACTGCTGCCAATCCGACTCCGGGAAGTTGTAGAACGTCAGCGTGTCCTGATAACAGCGGGCGAAGTACACGGCCGCGGACCAGTTCGCCAGCCGCGCGAGCAGGGTGGCGACGCCGATTGCGTGGGCGGTCGCCGAAGTCCGATCCGGCTGCCGGTAGATGTTCCACAGCCGGCGTGCCACGCCCACCCTCTGCCCGGCCGGTATCTGCGCGAGCACGCGCGCGCAAAACGCCGGTATCGACTGTTGCCACTGGACGCGCGGGAACGCGCGCAGCGTCGCGGCGCGCAACACCGGTGAGGCGTCGGCCACGATCAGGCGCAGATCGGGGAGACGCTCGCGCTGCAATTGGGTCAGCATGCGCACCCAGCACTCCGCGTGGGATTCGCGCACCGGCAGCAGGAAGCGGGTCGTGGGACGACCGTCGGTCGCCACCGTGATGGCGGTCAGCAGCCGCAAGCCCCGGCCCGGCCCATCGCCCTGTGGCATGAGGCGCAGCTGATCGATGAAGAGGTACGGTTCCCAATGCCGGCGTTGCGTCGCCGTCGGAGGCAGTCGGCGCGGTCGCAGCCGGCCGCCCGACGCGGCGCCTACCGCTGTGTCCGCCGCCGGAGCAGGGTGGCGAGGAGGCCAGGGGTCGTTCGGACGGGTCTCGGGCATGTGCGGCTCAACCGTAGGTTCAATCGCGCCTCGGGAGCAGCGATCGTGGCGCGCGGCCGTCGGCAGGGCGATGCGACCAACGATGACATCGCCTCCGACCGGCAGTCCGTGACCGGCCGCTCAGAATATCGCGCGGGAATGCAGCCGCGCGTGCTCCCGCCGGGAGCGGCCACGCACGTCGGCCGGGGTCAGCGGTCCCGGGCCTTCAGCGGATGCTCCCAGAGGTACTCCTGCTCGCCGCCGCAGAGCGCGGCCCAGCGCGCATAGACGAACAGGTAGTCCGAGAGCCGGTTCGCGAAGGTCAGCACCTCTGCCGGGACGTCGTGAGTACGCTCCTGGAGCCTCCAGAGAACGCGCTCGAAGCGGCGACAGACCGTGCGGGCGAGATGAGCATGGGCATTGAGCATGCCCCCGCCGGGCAGGACGAAGGAGTCCAGGGGCTTCAGTTCCGCGTTCATCGTGTCGATGCGGCGTTCCAGCCAGGAGATGTCCTCCGCGCCGACCTGCGGCATGCCCTCGTAGCGGCTGCCGTCGGGTGTGGCGAGTATGCTGCCGATATCGAACAGCCGGTTCTGCAGGCGATGCAGGTCCTCGCGGCTTGCCCGCACCAGGCGGTTGTCGGCGTCCTCACGCTGGTCGACCAGCGTGCGCACTATGCCGAGGACGCTGTTCAGCTCGTCTGCGGTGCCATACGCCTCGACACGCAGATCGGTCTTCGATACCCGGCCGCCGCCGACCATCGCAGTGGAGCCGTCGTCGCCGGTGCGGGTGTAGATTCTCGTCAGTTTGATGGCCATCGAGTCTGGTCCGGCAGGTCGCGGCCGATTGCCGCTCGCACGGCAGTGTAACTGTTCGCGGCCCGGAGCGGACACGGCCGGCGCGGCGCGCGATTCAGTCTGGAGATACGCGCGCGCTTCCCTCGCCGGTGGAAATGCCGAAGGCGGCCTCGATGCTCGCACGATCCAGCCCGGAGGTGCGCGCATCGATGCACAGGTGACGGCCGCGATCCAGGACCCAGAGACGCTCGGAGGCGCCGAGCGCGAAATCGAGGTCATGGGTAGTGGCGACCACCGCCATGCCCCCGCGCGCCGCAACGGCCCGCAGGGTGCTCGCCAGCCTGCGGCGCTGAACGATGTCCAGATGCGCGGTCGGCTCGTCCAGGAAAAGTATCCTCGGCTCCTGCGCCAGGGCGCGCGCCAGCAGTATGCGCTGACGCTCGCCGTCGCTGAGACGGGTGACATCGCGGTCGACCATCGCGCCGATCCCCGCATCCTCGATGGCCCGTTCGATCGCACGGTGATCCTGTGGCCGCAGGGCGCTCCATCCGGCGCGGTGAGGATAGCGTCCGAGGGCGACGAATTCGTGCACGCGTATGGGCGATGCGGGCGCTGACTCGCTGCCGACGTAGGTGAGCACGCGCGCGCGCTCGCGACTCGACATCTGCTCCAGACGCTGGTCACCTAGGCGGATCGATCCCGACAGCGGGGCCTGCAGCCCACTGAGCGTGCGCAACAAGGTCGACTTCCCAGCGCCATTCGGTCCGAGCAGACAGACGAGGTCGTGCGGATCGATGCGCAGCGAGGCAATCGTGGAGACGGCCGATGCCGAGGCGCGGCGCCCGGGATAGCCGGTGACCAGAGCGTCTGCCTCGAGCAGCGGCACGGGCATCTACCAGCCCGAGCGGCTCGAGCGCACCAGCACCGCGATGACGACTGGCGCGCTCAGGATGGCGAGCACCGCGTTGAGCGGCAGCGTGCCCTCGTTCGCCAACAGGCGGCTCAAGAGGTCGGCGAGCAGCGTCAGCGCGGCGCCCACCATGGCGGTGACCGGCATCAACCGGCGATGATCGGCCGACCGCAAGAGACCGCGCGCTATATGCGGCGCGGCGGTGCCGACCACCCCGAGCGGGCCGCAATACGCGACCGTCGCGCCGGCCAGCAGTGCTGTCGACGCGATGATGCGCCGCCGGCAGCGGCGGTGGTCCACCCCGAGGGTACCGGCGGTGAGCGGACCGAGCTGCAGGGCGTTCAGACCGCCGGCATCCCAGAGGGCGAGCGCGAGGCCCGCGCCGGCAAGGCCCGCGTAGGCGGGCAGACGCTGCCAGGGCACGCCCGCGAAGCTTCCGAAGGTCCACAGCACGAAGGCCTGCAGGCGGAACGGATCGGCGTAGTGCAGCAGCAAACTGACCATGCTGGCCAGCAGCAGGCTCAGCATGAGGCCTGCGACGATCAGCGTGGCGTCGTTCAGCGCATTGCGCGCGACCACCAGCACGAACGCAATCGTGCCTGCCGCCCCGGCGATCGCCGCGCCCGACAGTCCGAGGTCCGAGAACATGGCAAGATCGGGATCGGCGGCCAGCGCCGCCGGCAGCGCGATCAGCATCAGCGCCACTCCGAGCGCGGCGCCGCTGTCCACGCCGAGCACGAAGGGACCGGCCAGCGGGTTGCGGAAGTAGGTCTGCAACTGCAGGCCACTGACCGCGAGCGAGGCGCCGGCCAGCGCGGCCGTGCAGGCCGCGGGCAGACGCAGCTCCAGGACGATCAGACGGGCCTGCGCCGCGGCGGCGCCTCCCGCGTCGTCGCGCCAGATGCCGGCCAGCGTGACCGGCACCGAGCCAAAGGCGCAGGCGAGCGTCACCAGCAGCAGCACCAGCGCCGACAGGGACAGCAGTACGAGCAGGAATCGACGGCGCGCCGCGGCGCTGTACGCCGGCGACGACCAGCGCGACGAGCTCAAGCGGTCCGCGAGCCCGGGGGTCACGGCGCGTCCTCAGGCAGGCGTCTGTACCACTTCAGATCCTGGCCGGTGCGCAGCTCGGGATGGAATATCGCGATCAGGTCCGCAAGGACTACCTCCGGCTCCGCCAGGCCCGCCTCCCAGAAGGTGTTGGTGCCATGCGCGTTCCGACGCCTGTCGTTGTTGTACAGCTGGCGCTGCTGGAAGGCCCGGAACCGCGCATAGCGAGGGTCCTGGCTGCGCGCCTCGGCCAGTGAACGCCACTCCATGGTGTCTATCCAGATGTCGGCGAGTCGGCCGTAGGCCAGCGCCTCCTCCAGGCTGATCGCGATCGTCGTCTCATGGGCCTGACCGTCGGGCCGCAGCGCGGAGAACACGTAGCTGCCCCCCGCGTCGGCGATCATGCGCGCAGTGTAGCTGCGGGGCGCCGGCACGTACCACGTCCCGCGGTAACTGCCGCCCGCCAGTACGGCGGGCCTCGCTCCGGCATCCGCGGCCAGCCGCCGGAGCGACTCGTATCGCCGCGACTGGCACTCGAAGCGCGCCGCCGCCGCGGCCTCGGAATTGTAGAAGGCGGCGAAGAACATGACCCATTCTGCATAGGCCAGCGGACTCGCCTCGCGGTACTCCGAGGTGACGACGACCGGCAGGCCCAGCCGCAGCAGCGGCGCGAGCGATTCCGGAGGCCTGCCGTCGCCGTAGGTGAGGACCACTCCGGGGTTCAGCAATGCGAGGCGCTCGCGGTCGAGATTGGCCTCGCGCCCGACCTCCCATACCTGGCCGCGCTCGATGGCCTCGCGCAGGGCGGGGTCGCCGACATGGGAGTGCTGGTTCACCGCGACCACGGTCCCGATCGCGCCGTTGGCGGAGATGAAAGGCAGGTAGGCATTGGAAAGGGCCACCGTCGAGCGCACCGGGATGGTCACGGTCGCGTCGACATTCCCGACCTCGGGACGCGGCGCACCGCGCTGCACGAGCAGGTAGCGCAGCGGGTTGGGGTCATCCGGCGCCAGCCTGACCGTGAGGATCTTGTAATGTGGGAAGGCCTCGACGCTGAAGAGCTCGGCGTGGCGGGGCCGGAGGGCGCCCGCGTCGTGGGAGGACGCGGCGGGGGCTGCGGCGCAGTCTCCCGCCGCCGCCGTACCGGCGCGGTACTCCGCGACCGACGCGTGGGCAGCGAGCGCCGTCACTGTGGCGAGGGCCGCGGCGAGGGTGAGCGGGCGGCGACGGGCCGGTTGCATACGGGCGATCACTGCGTGATTCTCGGAGGCGTCGCGACTGTGCGGCGCAAATGGCGCCCTGGGGCGGACTCGAACCGCCGACCTACCGCTTAGGAGGCGGTTGCTCTATCCCCTGAGCTACCAGGGCGTATGGCGTCGCTGCAATTCTACGGTGGTTGCATCCCTCCCTGGAGCCTGTTCCCGGCCTCGTCGTCCCTGACGAGGCGCTCGCCGGGGCGAACATTCGCCGGATGTTTGCCCTGGTCCGGCTCGCCCGCTGAGCTAGCAGGGCAGACTGGTGCCTGCCGGGGCATCGGCTGCGCCGGGGATTATACGTGGGTTGGGGGCATCCTTGGAGTCCGCGGTCCGGCACGCCGGGGGCCGCTTCCACGCCATGGCGGCGCGACGGCGCGAATTGCGGGCCCGCCGGCGGCGGGCGCGGTCGCTGCGGTCGTCAGCAGCAGACGTCGATCGACTTGAGGAGGACGCGCTTCTCCTTGAGCAGGCGGCGCAGGTCGCGCCGAAGTGCTGCGGAACTGCCGTCGGATTCCTGCTGGAGCTCCGAGATCAATTCCTCGAGCTGAACGATCTGATCGACCAGGCGCCACCAGTCGGCTGCCCCCTGAGGGGCCGCGCCATCGAGTCCAAGGGTCATCTCAATCGTGTGGTCCGCGCCACTCTTGTTGATATGTATCACGCCGATGTCTCCGGAAGTCGGGTTTCCATGGCCCGACGCGGTTACGATACAGTGCGATTGTGTAAGGAATTTTCAAGTAAGATGAAGAAGTTGTGACAGCGCACGGGGGAGCGTGATGGCGTACGGAGTGGATGCGGTCATCAATCCTGAGGGAAGTCTCGAGGTCCTCTCGCAGCGAGAGGTCAACGAGCTGTGCAGCACCAGCACCGGCGGGCTGTACGAGACCTTTCGCCGTTGTTGCCTGGCGGTGCTGAACAGCGGCAGCGACATCGACGACACGCGCACCGTGCTGGAGGCGCACCCGGATTTCGACGTGAGACTGGTGCAGAACGAGCGCGGCGTGAAGATCGAGATTGTCAACGCGCCGCCCAGGGCCTTCGTCGACGGGCGCATGATCCGCGGCATACGCGAGCACTTGTCGTCGGTGCTGCGCGACATCCTGTACGTCCAGAACGAGATCCATCGAGGCGGCCGGTTCGATCTGACGAGCTCTGCGGGCCTGACCGACGCGGTCTTCAGCATTCTGCGCAATTCGCGCATCGTTAGGGCCGGGCGGTCCCCCCCGCTGGCGGTGTGCTGGGGCGGCCACTCCATCAGTCGCGACGAATACGATTACACCAAGAAAGTCGGTTATGAACTCGGCCTGCGCGGCTTCAACGTGTGCACGGGCTGCGGGCCGGGGGCGATGAAGGGCCCGATGAAGGGCGCGACGATCGGTCACGCCAAGCAGCGCTTTCGCGGCGGGCGCTACATCGGCATCTCCGAACCCGGGATCATCGCCGCCGAGTCGCCCAATCCGATCGTCAACGACCTGGTCATCATGCCGGACATGGAGAAACGCCTGGAGGCGTTCGTGCGGCTGGGACACGTGTTCGTGGTCTTCCCCGGCGGCGTGGGGACGGCCGAGGAGATGCTGTATCTGCTGGGCATACTGATGCATCCGGAAAATCGGAAGCTGCCGTTCCCCGTCGTGCTGACCGGGCCGGCCTCGAGCGAGGGCTATTTCCGAGAGTTCGTCGGTTTCATCGAGGCCACGCTCGGCAGGGAAACCGCGGCACTACTGTGTGTCATCATCGATGATCCGGCAGCCGTGGCGCGCACGATGCGCGAGCAGGCCGAAGCGGTGCTGGAGTACCGCCAGCGCGAGGACGAGGCCTATTACTTCAATTGGCCGCTGCGCCTCGGCCTGGACTTCCAGCTACCGTTCTACGCCAACCACGAGAGCATGGCGAAGCTGGCGCTGCATCGCGATCAGCCACCGCATCAGCTCGCCTGCAACCTGCGGCGGGCCTTCGCCGGCATCGTCGCCGGCAACGTCAAGGAGGAGGGCATGCGGCTGGTCGAGGAGCACGGCCCGTTCGAGATACACGGGGAGAGGGCCATCGTCGAGCCGCTCGACGCGTTGCTGCGCGCCTTCGTGGCGCAGCAGCGCATGCGGCTGCCAGGGCGGGACTATGTGCCCTGCTATCGTCTCGTGGCATGAGCCGCGCGCGGCCGCCAGGGTCGGCGTCCGGATCGCGATCGTTCAGTACTGCAGCACCGAGTGCACCCGGTAGTCGGCGAGCCGATCGCGACCTCTCAGAAAGGCCAGCTCGACGAGAAAGCAGCAGCCGGCCACCTCGGCGCCCAGGTTCTCCAGCAGCTGGCAACTCGCCAGCGCCGTGCCGCCGGTGGCGATCACGTCATCGATGAGCAGAACGCGGTCGCCGGGGCCGAGGGCATCCTCGTGTACCTGCAGCGTCGCGGTTCCGTACTCCAGGTCAAAGGTGGCGCTGCGCGTCCTGTGCGGCAGCTTCCCCGGCTTGCGCAGTGGAATGAAGGAGACGGCCAGCTCCCAGGCGACGAGGCTGCCGAATATGAAACCGCGCGCCTCCATGCCGGCGACCGCGGTGATGCGCTCGCCAAGGAAAGGATGCAGCATCTGGTGCACCGCCAGGCGCATCGCGGAGGGGTCCTTCATCAAAGGCGTGATGTCCTTGAACAGGATCCCGGGCGTGGGGAAGTCCGGGATATCGCGGATCTTGGCGCGCAGCCGCTCCATCATCGTGTCCTCGGCATGAACTCGGCGCATCTTATCCGTTTGCGTTCGTACGGTTAAGGAGGCAACGGCGCGCGTGGTCGTGGCTACGCACGCGTGCTTCCCGTGGTTGCGTGGCGCCTCGGCCCCCGCCGCATGTCGCCGGAGGCGCTGCGAGGGCAGAGGGAGGTGTCGACATCGATCGGCCTGCGCCATACGGCGGCCGCGCCTACCCGGGGCGGCGCCGGGCGGGGAGGGGGGAGCGGCGACCGGGCGCGATCGGGGCGATTGCCCCCGCGCGGGCGGGGGATGACCACGCGGATCTATTCCTATATCCTTGCCCGCGAAGCGGTCCTCGCAACTGCGCATGGAGGCGCTGCAAGACGACAAAACAAGCAGGGCGTGTACCAGGCGGGAGGAACGGTCGATGAAGACATTGCTGGCTGCCGTGCTCGGCGGCGTGATCGTATTCGCGTGGGGCGCCGTCTCCTGGATGGTGCTCGGCTGGCATGCCCCGACGATCAAGGCATTCGCCAACGAGGATCAGGTCGCGCAGGTCCTCGTCGACAATGCGCCGGTGTCGGGCATTTACCTCCTTCCGAAGCCGCAGCCGTCCCAAGGCGCGCTCACGCCGGCCGAGGCGGCGCCCCCGCAGGCAGGGCCGTTCGCCTTCGTCGCCTATGCGCGCGAGGGCGCCGGTCCGCAGATGACGATGCCGATGGCATACGCCGTCGCGGCCAGTATCCTCGCCGCACTCTTGATCGCCTGGCTGGTGCGCGCGGCCGAAGGCCTGGGCTACTTCCAGCGCGTGCTGTTCATCGCGACGGTCGGCATCGTGATCGCGATCGCCGGCCGCCTGCCGAACTGGATCTGGTGGCACTTCTCCACCGAGTTCATGCTCCTGGATCTCGCCGACGTCGTCATCGGCTGGACCCTCGGGGCGCTGGTCATGGCGGCCCTGACGGGCGAGGAGCGTCATCGGCTGGGACCGAGCTATCGCCGCCTGCGGGTGTGACCGCCGCGGATGCGTAGCAGCGGTCTGCTCGTCGCCGACGTCAGCTGGCCGGAGGTCGAGGGCGCCCTCGCGGACGGATGCGTCGCCGCGCTGCCCATCGGCGCGGCTGCCAAGGAGCACGGCTTCCACCTGCCGCTGAGCACCGACTACCTGCAGGCGGAATGGCTGGCGCGGCAGCTCGTGGACGCGGCCCCCGTCGTGGTCTGGCCGACGCTGTCCTACGGCTACTATCCGGTATTCGTCGATTACCCGGGCAGCATCTCGCTGCAGCGCGAGACATTCTGCAGCGTCGTGCGGGAGGTGCTGGCCGGCATCGCGCGTGCCGGCGCGCGTGGCTGCGCCATCCTGAACACCGGCATCAGCACCATCGCCCCGCTCGAGGAGGCGATCCGTCGTGATTACGGGCGCATGGCGGCGGCGCTCGTCAACGTCTATGCCGGCCCGCGTTTTACCCGCGCCAGCAAGGAGATCGAGGAACAGGCCTTCGGCGGCCATGCCGATGAGATCGAGACCTCGCTCATGCTGGCGATGCATCCGGACAGGGTCGAGATGGGGCGCGCCATCCCCGCGCCGGCGCAGATCCCGCGCGGCGTGTTCAACCGGAGCGATCCACACGCTCCGAACTACAGCCCCAGCGGCGTCAACGGCGATCCGACGCGCGCCACCCCCGAGAAGGGCCGGTTGCTCGCGGCGGCGCTGCGCGAGGACGTGCTGGAGGCAATCGCGGCGCTGCGCGGTGCATGCTGACCCTCGCGGTCCACCATCCCTTCGACCTGGAACCGAAGGCGGCGATCGCGCTGCAGGAGCAGCTGCGCGGGCGCGTCGTGCGCGTCGATCGTCTCGGGCCCGTGCGCACCGTGGCAGGCGTGGACGTCGGTTTCGCGGAGAGCGGACGCAGGACGCGCGCGGCGGTGGTGGTGCTTGGCTTCCCGGGCCTGGAACCCGTGACCGAGGCGATCGCGACGGTGCCGACCTCGTTCCCCTACGTCCCGGGTCTGCTGTCGTTCCGGGAGATCCCGGCGGTGCTGGCGGCGCTGGCGCGCCTGCCGGCGCTGCCCGATCTCATACTCTGTGACGGACAGGGATACGCTCATCCACGCCGGTTCGGATTAGCCTGTCATCTCGGCGTCCTCCTCGACCTGCCGTGCATAGGGG
>CAZTPK010000038.1:0-9967 GCA_964614765.1 uncultured Gammaproteobacteria bacterium | reverse complement strand
GAGGAACTGAGGGAATCACACCGCCTGGCCGAAGCGGCGGCGGAGCGCGAGGCATCGTTGAGCCTCGAGCTCGACCGCGCCGGCCAGCGCATAGCCGCACTGGAGGCGCGCGAGGCGGCCAGGTCGGGCAATGAACGGGCGGTCCCGGTGGCCGCAAGCGTCCATCGACTGGAGGTGCCGGTGCCGGAAGACAAGGGGGCGCGCGACACCGCCAGGGAGGTGGCCGCCAGCGCGCCGTCCATGGTCGCGGGGCTGTCGGTGGAGGAACTCGAAAGCCTGGTCCTCGCGGCGGGCGAGGGCCGCAGGCCGGCAGCCGGCGAACTGGGCGACGGGCAGCGGCCGGACGACCTCAAGGCCATCGGCGGCATCGGGCCGGTGAACGAACGCTGGCTGCATGGCAACGGCATCTACTTCTATGCCCAGATTGCCGCCTGGTCGCCGGAGGAAATGGCGTGGGTGGCCCGACATCTGCCGAATTTCGGCAAGCGCGTCTATCGGGAGAACTGGGTGCGCCAGGCCGCGGAACTGGCGCGGTCGGACGCGGCGACCGGGACCAATCGCCGCCGGCGGGCCGATCGCCACTGAAGGCCCGCGACGGCGCTCAGCCGCCGCCACGGCGATAGTGCTTGAGGAACTCCTCGAGAAATTGCGCGGCATATGCGCGGCCGCAGTCCCGAAACTCGAACGTGAGCCGGAGTCGGGGCAGTCGCAGCGAGGCAATCTGCAGCGGCGGCGCCTCGGCGTAGCGGATCGTGATGCGCTGCCGGCCCTCGCCCACCTCCACCGACCCCGGCGCGCGCCGGGGGCCGCGGCCGGCCAAGGCGACGGGCAGAAGCCGGAGGAACTCCGGCTCGTCCAGGCTCATCAGCAGTTCGACGCGTTCGATCCCTCCGGCATCCGATTCGGAATGCCCGCATCCATCAGCCGGCGACGGTCCTTGGTTCCTCAACCGCCGGCCACCGGCGGCCATACCGCCAGCGTGTCGCCGTCCCGCAAAATGGCCTGGTCGCGTTCGTTGGGAGGGACATAGACGCCGTTCAGCACGACGAGATGCGCGAGTTTGCGCGGCACCCCGTAGCGGTCGATCACCTGGTTCGGCGTCGTACCCGGCGCGACCTCCGATTCGACTTGATGATCGTGCGCTTCGGCCGGCAGGTATTCGCTCAGTGTGGCGTAGAGTTTGAACGTCAGTTTCATGCGCAGCCCGTGGTTTCGGTCCGGAGCGCTGATCCTACCAGCCGCAGCGCGGTCCGCGAGCGGCGGTGCTCAGATGAGGCCGGCGTTGAATCCCACAGCCTGGGTGCTGCCCAGGTAGGCCTCCATGATGCGGGTGGGGTCCTTTAGTAGCCTGTCCTTCCACGCGCGCAGCCGGGTCTTGGTCTGGATCAGTCCGCGCAGGACGCCGACGTGCTCGGTCAGTCCCAGGCTGGTGGCGCCCACCAGCACGTCGTCCTCGAACTGCAGATTCAGGTAACGGTATCGGCCCGGGTCGCAGAGCTCCGTGCTTTCGCCGTCCTTCGCGCCCATCCACAGCCCGAAGGAGCTCGATATCAGCCCGAGGGTGTCGAGCACGTTCATGTTGACGCTGCCGCGGTGAACGGCGCCGCGCCGCCCCGCCATGTTGCGCGCCGCGAGCTGCCCGTGGTCGGCGGCCGTGGGCTGTATGGCCTGCACCGAGTACTCGCCCGTGGAGAAGTCCAGGCCTTGCGCCACGTCGCCCGCGGCGTAGACGTCGGGGTTGCTGGTCTGCATCTGGCGATCGATCAATATGCCCTGATCGGTCTTGATGCCGCTGCCCTGGAGGAACTCGACGTTTGCCCGCACGCCGGTGGCGGAGATGATGAGATCGGCCGCCAGCACCGTGCCGTTGTCCAGGCGCACGGCGAACTTGCGCCCGCCGGCCCCCGGTTCGATCGCCACCACCTTGGTGGAGGTGTGCACGTGCACGCCCTTTTCCACGCACCACTTCTTGATGAGGTTGCCGGCGGTGTTGTTCATCATGCGCGGCACCATGCGGTCGGCCATTTCCACGACGGTCAGATCCACGCCCCGCTTGGCCAGTGCCTCGAGGATGATGCAGCCGATGAAGCCCGCGCCCATCAGCACGACCTTCGCCCCGGGCACGGCGCCCTTGGCGATATGCCGGGCATCCGCCAGCGTCCAGCACGGGTGGACGCCGGGCAGGTCCATGCCGGGGATCGGCGGGGAGACCGGGCGCGAGCCGGTGGCGACGAGCAGCTTGTCGTACTCCAGCGCGCCGCCGCCTGAGAGCTGCACCTTTCTGGCGGCGGTGTCGACGCTCTGCACGCGCTCGCGCATCACGTCGATGCGCAGCCGCTCGAAATGCGCCGGGTTCTTGCGCAGGTAGGTGCCTTCCTCGCCGACCTTCCGGATCAGCAGGTAGGGCAGCGCCATGCGCGAGTACGGCGGCTCGGGTTCGTCGCCGACGATGGTCACGCTCGCCTCGGGCTGCAATCTGCGCAGCGTCTCCGCCGCGATGACTCCCGACGGTCCTGCACCGATGATGAGGTGTTTCATGTCAGAGCCCCAGGCGCGCCTTGGTGGCCTGCATCGGTTCGCCCTCCGGGGTCCAGCCGCGGACCTTGTAGTATTCCGGCAGCATCTTGTGCAGGTCGTTGGCCTTGCCCTTTGCCGGTCCGGTCTGCGCCGGTTCCGAGAGCAGGCGCTTGGGCAGCGTGTCGTCCTTGGCGGTGAAGCCGGCGGCGTTGTTGAACATGCGTTCCATGTTCCAGATGCGCTCGCCCATCTCCAGCAGCTTCTCCAGCGACCAGTCGCCCTCGCAGGCGGCCGCTATCTGCGGCTGGATGTCGTTCAACGTCCATGCAAAGGTGGTGAATACGCAAAGACCCGTGGAGTCCACCACCGCGGTGGCGTCCTGGAACGCCTTGACGAGCTCGGCCTTGCCGTCGGTCACCAGAGGATCGGTCTTCACCGGGATGCCCAGCACCTCCGAGGCCACGGTGTAGCCGCGCAGGTGGCAGGCGCCGCGGTTGGAAGTGGCGTAGGTCAGGCCCATGCCCTGGATGCCGCGCGGATCGTAGGCGGGGAACTCCTGGCCCTTCACGGTCATGGACAGCTCCGGGCGTCCGTACTTCTCGCACAGACGCTTGGAACCGAGGCCGATGTCCCGCCCGAAGCCCTCGCCCCGGCAGGTGAGCTCCGTAAGCCGGGTGAGCGCCTCGGCGGAGCCGAACTTCAGCTCAAGTCCTCCGGTGTGCTCCTTGGTGATCACGCCTGCCTCGTACAGCTCCATCGCGGCCGCGATCGTCGAGCCGAGCGAGATCGGGTCGACGCCGTCCTCGTTGCAGAGGAAGTTGGCGTAGGTCAGCGCCTCCAGGTCCGAGACGCCGGTGTCGGATCCGAGCGCCCAGGCCGCCTCGTACTCCAGCCCGCCGGAGGCGCCCCAGTACTGCGGCTTGTTGACGATGGTGTAGTGGTTCTTGTCGATCACGGAGATGCGTCCGCAGGCGATCGTGCAGCCGAAACACGCGGCGTTGGTGACCAGGTTGGCGCGCCCGTCGCTCGCGCGTACCTCGTGCATGGCCTCGCCGGAGATCTTGCTCGCACCCTCGAACTGGACCTCGCGCATGTTGCGCGTGGGCATGGCCCCGATCTCGTTGATCACGTTCATCAGCACCTGTGTGCCGTACTTGGGCAGGCCCTGGCCGGTTACCGCGTTGTCGGCAAGCACCTTCTTGCCGGCGCTGACGGCCTGCATGAAGGCCTTGGGATCCTTGATGTTGCCGACCCCCTTGGTGCCGCGCACGACCACGGCCTTGACGTTCTTCGACGCCATTACGGTGCCCACGCCGGAGCGGCCGGCGGCACGGTGCAGGTCATTGACGATCGCCGAGAACAGGCATCCCTGTTCGGCGGCGCGGCCGACCGCGGCGATGCGGATGAGCGGGTCCTGGTGCTTGGCGTGCAGGATGTGGTCGGCGTCCCAGATGGACCTGCCCCAGATGTCCGCGGCGTCCATCAGCTCGGCGTGATCGTTCTCGACGTACAGGTAGACCGGCTTCGGCGACTTGCCCTCGAAGATGATCATGTCCCAGCCGGCGCCCTTGAGCTCGGCGCCGAGGAAGCCGCCGGAATTCGAGCAGGCGATGGCGCCGGTGAGTGGCCCCTTGGTCACCACCGAGTAGCGGCCGCCGGTGGACGCCATCGTGCCGGTCAGCGGGCCGGTGGTGAAGATGAGCTTGTTCTCGGGCGAGAGCGGATCGACCCTGGGATCGATCTCCTCGACGAGGTACTTGCTGGCCAACCCACGCTGACCCAGGTACTGGCTGGCCCACTCCATGTTCAGCGGCTCGCGCGAGATGGTTCCCTTGGTCAGGTTCACGCGCATGACGTTACGAGTCCAACCCATGGCTATCTCTCCTGTCCGTAAGGGTTATGCGGAGGCTCCGAGCGATCGCTGCGCGTGCGCGCGCATGCGATCGAGCCCGGTCTGGTCGATATCGACGTAGGTGATGGCACCGGTGGGGCAGGCCTCGGCGCAGGCCGGCTGGCCGCCGCAGAGGTCGCACTTCTGCACCTTGCCGGTATCGTGGTTGTAGTTCACGGTGCCGAACGGGCAGGCGATGGTGCATACCTTGCAGCCGACGCAGACGTCCTCGAGCACGTCCTTGGCGCCGGTCTGGGCATTGATGACGATGGCCTCCACGGGGCAGGCGTGCAGGCACCAGGCCTCGGCGCATTGGGTGCAGGTGTAGGGTGCGAACCGGCCGCTATCGTGGAAGTTGAACACCTTGATGCGCGACTTCGAGGGGTTGAACACCTGTTCGTTCTCGTACGAACAGGCCATCTCGCACTGCAGGCAGCCGGTGCACTTCTCGGGCTCAAGCTTGAGGGCTCGTAGCATGGTCTTCTCTCTCCTCCACGTACGTGGTGGCGGCCGCTCCCGCAGCCATGCCGTTCTTGTTTGTGGGCAGACGCCGCCGGGGATTCCGGTACCGGCGAGCATATGCATGATCGAACTATAGCCGTGTGCGGTACGGCGCTAAAGGCCCCCGCCGGCGTATGTCGCACATTGGTACATGTTGCGCCGCACCAGGCGCGCGAATGACATCGGCGCCTCCGCTGCCCTGGCGAGCGGAAACCGCGGCTTCCCGGTTCTGCAACCGCGTTCACGGACAGGGGGCTCGGTGACTGCAAGTTCAGGCGATGTTCATTGCGGGCTTACTCAGAATGCCGGACATCGACCGACGACCCCGCTCGCCGCGGCGCATGGCCGCGTGCGGAGCGGGCAGCGGCGGTCGCCATGCATGCCGGGTCAGCGCGGCCCCAGAGGGCTCGCCCTGGTCGCTGATGGTCAACCAACGATCAAAGCCAACGACGAAAGGAGACCTGATATGAACGCGAAGTCGAATATTGCAACGGTGGTGGCCGCCTTGTGTGCGGCGGTGGTGTTGTCGGGCTGCGGAACGACGCCGCTCGATCGCGGCGTTAGCGGCGCGGGTATCGGTGCCGCGGCCGGTGCCATCGGCGGTGCCGTTGTCGGCGCCCCGGGTACTGGCGCGGCGATCGGTGCGGCAATCGGCGGCGCCGCCGGCGCACTCACCGATCCGGACCAGGTGGATCTGGGCCGGCCGATCTGGAAATAGCCACGCCTGGTCCGGCGTGCAAGGGGGCGCTGCGGCGCCCCCCGTTTTTTTCATGCCGATCTCATCGCGCATCAGATGAGCCCGGCGAAGGGCTGCACCTCGACCGGCTCGCCGGCTTCCACGCCCGCGCAGTCCTGCGGCAGGACGATGAAGCAGTTGGCCTGCGACATCGAGGTGAGGATCCCGGAGCCCTGCATGCCGGTCTTGCGCACGAGCAGTGCGCCGCTGTCGTCCTGCTCCAGCACGCCACGCTGGAACTCCACCCGCCCGGGGCGCTTCTTCAGCCTCGAGAGGCTGGTGGCCTTCAGTCGCAGGCCGGCGGTCTGCGTCTCCCCCATCATCCGGCGCAGGGCCGGCTGCACGAACTGGTAGAAGGTCACCATCACCGACACCGGGTTGCCCGGCAGACCGAAGAACACCGCCCCGCGCACACGGCCGAAGGTCAGCGGCCGGCCCGGTTTCATCGCCACCTTCCAGAATTCGGCGTGGCCGAGCTCGTTCAGCACCGATTTGACGAAATCGGCCTCGCCCACCGAAACACCGCCGCTGGAGATGATCGCGTCCTGCCCCTCCGCCGCGGCCTCAAAGGCGGCACGCGTCTGCTCCGGCGTATCGCGCACGATTCCGACGTCCTTGATCTGCGCTCCCAGGCGCTGCAGCATGCCCCGCAGCGTGTAGCGGTTGCTGTCGTGCACGTCGCCGGGTCCGAGCCGCTCGCCCACCGGCTTCAGCTCATCACCGGTCGAGAAAATGGCGACCCGGAGCGGTCGGTGTACCGCGACCTCGGGGATGCCCAGCGACGCGATGAGTCCGATGTCCGCGGGCATGAGCCGGCGCCCCGCGGCGAGCACGACCTGGCCCTTGCGGATGTCCTCGCCGGCGTGGCGCACGTTATCGCCCGCCCGCAGACGCCCGTCCAGCCGGATGATCCGATCCCCGCGGCGCTCGACGCGCTCCTGCATCGCGACGGTGTCCGTGCCCGGCGGCAGGGGGGCGCCGGTCATGATGCGCACGCACTGCCCCCGCGCGACCGCGGACTCGTACGGCCGTCCGGCATAGGCGGTGCCGATCACCTCCAGTTCGCGCGTACCCTGCGCGGGAATGTCCGCGCCTGCGAGCGCGTAGCCGTCCATGGCCGAGTTGGTATGTGCCGGCACGTCCATCTTCGAGACGATGTCGGCGGCCAGGATGCGGCCCAGCGCGTCGGCCACCGGCACCGGGTGCGGCTCGCAGACCGGCGACACGTTCGCGAGTATGCGCGCCAGCGCGTCCTGGACCGTCAGCGACATCGGATCATGATCGTCGGCGCAGCTGGCCGCGGTCTGCATGTCCCCGGTCATCATGGCATCCCCATGTCCGCGACTTCGCTGCCCACATTCTCCGCCAGGCCGAGGTGGCGGAGTACGAAGGCGACGATCTGGTCCGGGTTGTTGAGGTCGAGCAGCGCAACCGACGGCGGCGTCGAGATCGGGCGATCCGTGGCGACGGCCACGATGTTCGGGTCGTCGGGGAAAAGCGTCGGCATCCCCAGAGCCGGGCGATGCAACTCGATCTTCGGGATATCCTCGCGCTTGAGGCCCTCAATAAGGATCACGTCCAGCGCCTCCCCGCTCAGATGCGCGAGCATGTCCGCCAGGGAGGGATCCTCCTGAAGGTCGGTCTCGACCACCAGGGCCCAGCGCCTGCGCGAGCCGACCAGCACGTGCGTGGCGCCGGCGCGGCGCAGCTCATAACTATCCTTGCCCGGGATGTCGATGTCGAAGTCATGGTGCGCATGCTTGACGACGCCCACACGCAGGCCGCGCTCGCGCAGCCGGGGAAGCAACGCCCGCAGCAGCGTCGTCTTGCCGGTCCCGCTCCAGGCGGCGAGGCCGATCATGGGGACCCTGTTGAAGGTCTTGCGCATGGCTTACAGCTTGCGTGCTGCGGATCGCCATGACAAGCCCCTGGTGCTCGTCTTCGACGGCCGTGTGCGGAGGCCGGCAGGGGCATGGCAACGTGCTCGCGCGCCGCGAGGCGCGAATCACGGGCGAATCACTCCCCGCCGGTGCATCCGCTTGCGGCGGCGCGCGCCTGCAACATCGCCTCGGCGGCGGCGAGTTCCTGCGGCGTGTTCAGGTTGCTGAACATCCCGGGTTCGTCGGAGAAGTCTACGCGCGTCATCGGATGCTGCGCGTACCAGCGGTCGATCTTGCGTTCGCCGGACTCGAGGTAGGCGAGCAGCGACGGCAGCAGGGATCGATCCACCAGCGCGAACACGGGCTCGAGGCGCGCGCCGCTGTCGGCCACCGCGATCCGCGCCCCGTCGCGGACGAGGCCGCGATGCAGTCGCGCGGCGAGATCCTCGGACAGGAACGGGGAGTCGCACGGCGCGGTCAGGACGTAAGCGGTGCGCGCGACCTTCATGGCGCTGGCCATGCCCGCCAGCGGTCCGCAATAGCCCTCGATGAAGTCGCTGACCACGGTCACGCCGAATTCCCGGTAGCGTTCGAGATTGCGGTTGGCATTGATCAGGAGTTCGCTGACCTGCGGGCGCAGGATCCGCAGCACGTGCTCGACCATCGGCCTGCCGGCGACGCGCAGCAGACCCTTGTCCTCCCCGCCCATGCGCGTGGCGCGACCGCCGGCGAGTACGGCGCCCGTGATCTCGCTGCGCACCACCGGATCGACGCTCATGCGCGCACTCCTCCCGGTGGCGCGGCCGCGGCCCGCGCTCGGCGTCCGGCCGCGCTCATGGGGCTGACACCCGCCGAAACAGGATCTTCATCCCTGTCTTGCGCGGCGGCAGGCGCAGGACGGGTTCGAAACCGTAGCGGCCGAACAGCGCGCGCAGATTCTCCTCGGTGAACAGCCCGGTGTGCACCGGGGGCGCAAAACCCGGCCATTCCTCCACCTTGGCGGGCAAATTCGGGCTGCCAAGGTCGGGCGTGGTGATGAAGGCGTGTCCGCCCGGGCGGCAGCAGGCGACCAGCAGCCGCATGAGCACGTGCGGATCCGGGGCGTGCTCGATCACCTCGGAGCAGTGTACGAGGTCGTAGGGGGCGGCCGGCACGAAGCTGTCCAGCGGCGCGCAATGGAACTCGCATTCCGGATAGGCGCGGCGTGCGTAGGCGATGGTGCTGGCGTCCACGTCGACGCCGGTCGCGGCGGCGGCGCCGAGGAGGCGCGCCGCGCCCGCGAAGAATCCTCCGCCGCAGCCGATGTCGATGACGGTCCGGCCGCGGATGCGGCGGATGAGGCGCAGCGCGCGGAACAGGGCCTTGCGCCGCCGCGATGCCGCATGCGGGTAGTATTCCGCGGTGATGCCCTTGTGGCCCTGGTACTCGGCGTTCAGATCGATCTGGCTCGGCATCGGATCGAGAAACGCAAAGCCGCAATCCGAGCAGCGGTGATACGCATAGCCCTTCACGACGACGTAGGGCGCGTGGCGTGGCCCCGAACAGAGCGGGCAGGCACTCCCAGGGAGGGCGGCGACATTCATCCGGCGCCATTATGGGGAAGTTGCGTCGGCCGGCAAGTGCGGGTCCGCCGACGCGCGCATCGAAGAGGCTATACTGAGCCACTCCAGTGCACGCGGGAGTCCTATTCCATGGCTATGGACGCAGTCGATTACGAGATCTTCGGTGATGACATGCAGTACGTGGAGGTCGAGCTCGATCCGGGCGAGGCGGCGGTCGGCGAGGCCGGCGCGATGATGATGATGCAGGACGGGGTGGAGATGGACACTGTCTTCGGCGACACCTCCGCCCAGTCGCAGCAGGACGGCCTGTTCGGCAAGCTGA
This sequence comes from uncultured Gammaproteobacteria bacterium, assembly GCA_964614765.1. Lineage (GTDB taxonomy): Bacteria > Pseudomonadota > Gammaproteobacteria > JAJPIJ01 > JAJPIJ01 > JAJVHZ01. The sequence continues at coordinate 558 of CAZTPK010000038.1, read as the reverse complement.
TGGGTGCGGGCAAGCGGCTGCTGACCGGCGAGTCGCTGTTCACGACGATCTACCACAACGAATCTGACAAGAAGCGCCGCGTCGCGTTCGCGGCTCCCTACCCGGGCAAGATTATCGCCATCGACCTCGACGAGGTCGGCGGAACCCTCATATGCCAGAAGGACAGCTTCCTCTGCGCCGCGCGCGGCGTATCGCTGGGCATCGCGATCCAGCAGAAGCTGGGTGTGGGCCTCTTCGGCGGCGAGGGCTTCATCATGCAGAAGCTCGAGGGCGACGGCATGGTGTTCGTGCATGCCGGCGGGACGCTGGCCATCCGCGATCTTGGGCCGGGCGAGAGCATCCGCGTGGACACCGGCTGCGTCGTCGCGTTCCAGCCTGGCGTGAGCTTCGAGATCAAGTACGTCGGCAAGCTGAAGAGCGCGATATTCGGCGGCGAAGGACTGTTCTTCGCGACTCTGACGGGGCCGGGTCGGGTGTGGCTGCAGTCGCTACCGCTATCGCGGCTGGCGAACCGCATCATCATGTCGGCACCGGCGGCCGGCGGGCGTTCGGTGGGCG
>CAZTPK010000037.1:0-10074 GCA_964614765.1 uncultured Gammaproteobacteria bacterium | reverse complement strand
CTCTCCGGAGTGTGGCTGGCGACCTGCTTGTAGCGCTCGAAATATCCCTTGGCCGCCATGTAATTGTTGGACTCGTAGGTCACTTGGCTCATTCGCAGCAGCGCAATCGGCATCTCGGGATTCTTTTCGAGCGCCTTGCGCAGAAATTCCTGGGCGGCTGCCCTGTCCTTCTGCTGCTCCAGCGCACATATGGCCGCGTTCGTGTAAGAGTTCTCCGGCGTCTGGTACAAGGGGTTCTCGACCGCCTTGGCGAACATCGCCTGGCCCTCGGTCGCGTTGCCGTTGCGACAGAGGAACTGGCCATAATTATTCAGTATGCTCGAATCGTTCGGAGCAAGTTGCAGGGCCCGCTTGAAATTCTTCTCGGCATTGGCGTTCTCGCCCAGCCGCGCGTACAGCAGACCCAGCACGTCGTAGGCGCGTGCATAATTACCGTCGATCTCAATGGCCTTATTGAGCTTCTTCAGGGCGGTCTCGTACTTGCCATCTTTCATGTACTCCACCCCGAGCTGCGTATTGATCTCGGCCAATCGGTCGGTACTGCGGATCTCCGTTGCAATCGCCCCGTCGCCGCCGTCCTTTACGCCGGCCTGATTGGCGCAGCCGCTCAGTAGGAGCGTCAGCGCGACGCCGGCAATGATGCTATTTCGGCTGCTCATGCAAGTATGGCCTCCTAGGATGATGCTCCGGTCGAGGATCGATGATAGCGCGCGGCGCGAGCCTGCACCTTTCCAACCAGCTGTCCGCAGGCCGCGTCGATGTCGTCGCCGCGCGTCTTGCGGGTCAGCGTGATAAGACCGGCCCGCTGCAGGACGGCGCGGAAGCGCTCGATCGCCTCGGCGCCGGACCGGCGGTAACCGCCCCCCGGGAATGCGTTCCACGGTATGAGGTTCACCTTCGACGGGATGCCGTCCAGCACGCGAACGAGCTCCCTGGCATGAGCCGGCGTGTCGTTGACGCCATCGAGCATGGTGTACTCGAAGGTGATGCTCTCGTGCGTGTAATTCTCGGCGAACCGCCTGCACGCGGACAGCAGTTCCGCCAGCGGATAGGTGCGGTTGAGCGGTACCAGCTCGTCGCGCAGGGCATCGTTCGGGGCATGGAGGGATACCGCCAGACTCACCGGGCTCGCCTCCTTGAGCCGGTCCATCTGCGGCACCATGCCGGCCGTGCTGACGGTGACGCGGCGGCGCGACAGTCCGTAGGCGTTGTCGTCGAGCATCAGATCGATGGCGCGCAGGACATTGTCGAAGTTGAGCAGAGGTTCCCCCATGCCCATGAATACGATATTGCTGATCGGGCGCCGCTCCGGACGAGGAAACTGGCCCAGCGAGCGGGCGGCGATCCACAGTTGGCCGATGATCTCCGCAGTGCTCAGGTTGCGGCTGAACCCCTGCCGCCCGGTCGCGCAGAAGCTGCATTCGAGCGGACAGCCCACCTGCGACGAGACGCAAAGGGTGCCTCGGTCGGCCTCCGGAATGTACACAGTCTCAATTGCCTGACCACCGGCGACGCGCAGCATCCATTTGCGGGTGCCGTCGTGCGAAATCTGCTCGGTAACCACCTCGGGCAGATCGAAGCTCATGCACTCTGCCAGGCGCTGTCGCAGCGCCTTGCCCAGGTTTGTCATCCGCTCGAAATCGGACACGCCATGTTGATGCACCCATTTGACGATCTGCGTGGCGCGAAATGCCGGCTCGCCCAGCTCGCATAGGAACGCCGCAATGCCCGGACGGTCGAAATCGAAAACGTTGGCCTTCTCTGTGGTGCGGTTGCTCACGGGCGGTCGCAGAGTTCATTGGGAGCAAAAACACAGCTTATCTCGTAACGGGCCGATTCGGGGCTATCCGACCCATGGACGGCGTTGCGGCTGACGCTCTCCGCGAAATCCGCCCGGATCGTACCGGCCGCCGCCTTCGCCGGGTCAGTGGCACCCATCACGGCCCGGTTCCTCGAGACCGCATCCTCCCCCTCCAGGACCGAGCACACCACGGGACCCGACGACATGAACTCTACCAAGTCCTTGAAAAAAGGGCGTCCGATGTGAACGTGGTAGATCGTCTCCGCCAGTTCACGGCTCATGCGAACCATCTTGCAAGCCACGATTCGCAGGCCGTTGCGCTCGAAGCGGGCCAGGATCTCCCCGATCTTGTTCTTCGCCACGGCGTCGGGCTTGATGATGGAAAACGTGCGCTCTATAGCCATTTCAATGCCTTAGATGAAGCCTGGGCCCCAAAAAGCCGCGCAATTATAGGGACATAACCACCGAGGGGAAAGATTGCTGCGCCGCGACAACGATGCGGACGGAAGGGAAACGCCGAGTTGCCTAGTCGAAGCGAGGGTCTCGGACCTGCACTGTTCCTGCACTGATGCGAACCGGAAAGGTTGGTATCGGCTCATAGGCTGGCGCGCAGAGCGCCATGCCGGTTCGAAGGCAGAAACGGGCCCCATGGCGCGGGCAGGTGATCTGATCGCCGTGCACGTCGCCCTCGTCGATCGGGGTACCATCGTGCGTGCACACGTCCTCCAGCGCGAAGTACTCCCCGTCGAGATTGACGACCAGTATCTGCACGCCGTCGACGTCCACGACCCGCCGGGAACCGGGGGGGAGTTCCTCGACCGCGGCGACGTCCACCCAATCAGACATGCCCGCCGGCCCCGATCCTCGCTCCCGTCCACCGCGCACGGCGGGGTTCCCGATAGAACCTCGTTGCCATCAGTACATGCCGGTCTGCAGCCGTGCCGCTTCCGACATCATGTCTTGGTTCCATGGTGGGTCGAAGGTTAGCTTGACGTTCACGTCGGTGACATTCGGCACCTGCAGGAGCTTCTCCCTCACATCCTGAACGAGGAATTCGCCCATGCCGCATCCCGGCGCGGTCAGAGTCATGACTACGTCGACGCGATTGCCGGCGTTGTCCGGCAGCGGCACGATACTGCACTCGTACACCAGTCCCAGGTCGACGATATTGATCGGTATCTCCGGGTCGTAGCAGGTGCGCAACTGCATCCACACAAGGTCCTCGTCGACACTGCCGTCGGCGCGCGCCTCGACCGCGATCCCGCCCTGCGGCTGCATGCCCAGCGCATCGAGGTCCTTGCCGGCGATACGCGCCAGATTCCCGTTCACGTTGACCGTAACGCTCCCACCCAGCGCCTGTGTGACGTAAACGTTCGTCCCCTCCTGGATGAGGATGGGGGTGCCACTCGGGATCAGTATGGCGTCGCAATCGCGCTTCATGGCGATCGGAGTGTAGGGATCCACAGCCACGTTCATTGGTGCTCTGCCGTCTGCGCACCGTTCCGCGGGGGACGGTCATGTTCCAGGCGGATGGTGCGAGTTGCCCTGTTGCGGCGGTTCATTCCGTCGACGCCCTGGACTCGCCGTGCAGCGCGGCGTTCATCGCATGCCATGACAACACGGCGCACTTGATTCGGGAGGGATACTGACGCACGCCGGCCAGCGCCGCGAGCTTTCCCAGGTCCGGATCGCTCTCATCGCCGGTGTCGGTGACGAGGGCGTGGAACTTGTCGAACAGGCGGGTGGCCTCGGACTCGCTCTTGCCCTTGAGGATCTCCGTCATCAGGGAGGCCGATGCAATCGAGATCGCGCAGCCGCTGCCCTGGAAGCTGACGTCCTCGATCACGCCGTCCCTCAGTTTCAGATAGAGCGTGAGCTGATCGCCGCACAACGGATTGTGACCGGCCGCCGTGCAGGTCGCGTCCGCCATCGTGCGAAAATTGCGCGGACTGCGATTGTGGTCGACTATCACCTCGCGGTAAAGGTCGTTCAAATCCATCATCGAGAGAACACCTTTCTCGCGACCTCCAGTGCCGTGAAAAGCTGGTCTACTTCTTCGCTCGTGTTGTAGAAGGCGAAGGATGCGCGTGCCGTCGCCGGGATCCTGTATCGGGTCATGATCGGCATCGCGCAGTGGTGCCCGGTGCGGATCGCGATACCCTCGGAATCGAGGATGGTGCCGACGTCGTGAGGGTGGATGTCGCCCAGCAGGAACGATAGCACCGCCGCCTTTTCGCGCGCCTGGCCGATGATGCGTAGGCCCGGCACCTCGAGCGCGCGCTCGGTCGCGTACCGTAGCAAATCGCGCTCGTGAGCGCCGATGCGCTTCAGCCCGACGGCCTGCACGAAATCGATCGCAGCCCCCAGACCTATGCCACCGGCGATATTGGGAGTCCCTGCCTCGAACTTCGACGGCAGGTCCGCATAGGTGGTGTTCTCGAAGCTGACGGTGCGGATCATGTCGCCGCCGCCTTGGTAAGGCGGCATGCTGTCCAGCAATTCCTCGCGCCCGTAGAGGATGCCGGTGCCGGTCGGCGCAAAGATCTTGTGCCCCGAAAACGCGTAAAAATCGCAGTTCAGGTCCTGCACGTCGACGGGCATGTGCGCCACCGCCTGGGCGCCGTCGAGCAGCACCGGCACGCCGCGCGCGTGCGCCGCCGCGACCATTTGCCGAACGGGGTTTATCGTACCGAGTGCGTTCGACACGTGCACGATGGCAGCGATCCGCGTCCGCTCGCTGAGCGAGCGCTCGAACTCGCCCGCCACGAGCTCGCCCTCGTCCGTGATCGGGACCACCTTCAACCGCGCCCCGGTCAGCTGGCAGACCATCTGCCAGGGCACGATGTTGGAGTGATGCTCCATACCGGTGATGAGAACCTCGTCGCCCGGACGCAGGCGTGGACGGGCGAAGCTCTGAGCGACGAGATTTATCGACTCCGTCGTGCCGCGCGTGTAGATGATCTCCTTGCGCGAGCGCGCGTTGAGAAAGGCGCGTACCGTGTCGCGTGCGTGCTCATACTCGTGCGTGGCCTTCTCGCTCAGCCAGTGCACTCCACGATGTATATTCGCGTTCCACTCCTCGTAGTAACGTCGTTCGATATCGATGACGCTGCGCGGCTTCTGCGTCGTCGCTGCGTTGTCGAGATACACCAAGGGCTTGCCGCGAATCTTCGTCCTCAGGATCGGGAACTCCTCGCGCAGGCCTTGCAGCTCCGCCGTTGGCCCGGGGCCAGAGTCCGCGACGCTGGGCGCGAGGACGCTCATACGACCTCCAGGAGTTCAGCGGCCCCCGGCAGGCGCCCTGCTATACGCGCCGCCAACTCCTTCCGAACTCGCGCGAGGCCAACCCGGCCCAATATGTCGCCCGCGAAGGCGCAGGTCAGCAGGGCGCGCGCCGCGCTCTCATCGAGTCCCCGCGATCGCAGATAGAACAGTGCATCTTCGTCGAGTTGACCGACCGTGGCGCCGTGCGCGCATTTGACGTCGTCGGCGTAGATCTCCAGTTCCGGCTTGGTGTCCACCTCGGCATCCCGCGACAGCAACAGATTCTTGTTGGATTGCTGGGCATCGGTCTTGATTGCATTCGGATGCACCACAACCTTGCCGTTGAACACGCCTCGACCATGTCCGCCGAGGATGCCCTTGTAATACTCCTCGCTACGCGTGCTCCGCTCGAAATGATCGATCCGCGTGTGGTGATCGACGTGCTGTCTCCCCTCCGCCATATACAGTCCATTCAGGGTGGCTGACGATTCCACCCCCCTGAGCATGACGTGTATGTCCTGGCGCGCCATGAGAGCACCGAACGACAGCGAATGCGAAATCACCTCGCTCGCACGTTCCTGATTCACGATCAGATTGCCGACGTGGTAGGCCTTCGCTGACTCGTCCTGCAGGCGGTAGTGCACCACGCGCGCGCCTTCCCCGGCGTGGACTTGCGTCACAGTGTTCGTGAAGCCGTCGGCCCCCGATTCTCCCAGGTACTGTTCCACCACGACCAGGCGGGAGTGCTGGCCAGCCCTGATGATGACCCTGGGAAAAATGGCGCGGTCGCGGACACCCGCCGTCATCACGAACAGCAGCCGGAGGGGATCGGCGGGTTCCGCGCCATCCGCAACGTCGATCACCACTCCGTCGGCGGCGAAGGCCGCGTTCAGGGCGATCATCGGCGCGAACTCATCGGCGCCCCACCCCGCGATGCGTTCGCCGATACGGCTGTCGTCCGCCAGCGCCGCGGCAAACGGCCGGATCTCCAGGCCCGCCGCTGCAATCGCGGCTGAGAGCTCCGGCCGATGAATGCCGTCGATGAACACGCACTGCGGGCCGTCCCATGGCCCCGCGGCGGCAAGCGCGAGGCGCGCCCGATCCGGGCTGATTCGAGCATCGATCGCGACGTTGTGCTGCCGCCGCGCCAGGCCGGCGGTGCTGGTATACCGCCACGCCTCGTCCCTCTGTGATGGGAAACCGCTGGCCGCGAAACGGGCGAGCGCCGCGCGGCGCCGCTCCGTGACGCGCGCATCGCCCGGCAAATGCGCGAAGATCCGCTCGAACTCCGGGAGCAGATTGGCCGTGGCGCCCGCGCTCATGCTGCCTCGTCCTTCAGCCAGTCGTAGCCGCGCTCCTCGAGCGTCACGGCCAGATCACGTCCGCCGCTCTTGACGATGCGCCCGCCGGCAAGGACATGCACGAAGTCCGGCACGATATATTCGAGCAGACGCTGGTAATGGGTAATCATGACGATTGCCCGGTCGGAGCGACGGAGCTGGTTCACGCCGTGGGCAACGACCCGCAACGCGTCGATGTCCAAGCCCGAATCCGTCTCATCGAGCAGCGCGAGCTTGGGCTCGAGCACGGCCATCTGCAGGATCTCGTTGCGCTTCTTCTCGCCGCCGGAAAAGCCTTCGTTCACCGCGCGGCTCAAGAACCGCTCGTCCATCTGCACCAGCTTGGCTTTCTCCTTGATGAGCTTCAGGAAGTCAACGGCGTCGAGCTCCGGCTCGCCACGATGTCTGCGGATCGCGTTCAGTGCGGCCTTGAGCATGTAGACGTTGTTGACGCCGGGGATCTCCACGGGGTACTGGAAGGCAAGGAATACCCCCTCGCGCGCGCGCTCCTCCGGGGACATGCCGAGCAGATCCCGGCCCTCGAAAAGGACGCTACCCTCGGTCACCACAAACGCCTCCCGGCCGGAAAGCACGTGAGCCAGAGTGCTCTTGCCAGATCCGTTCGGACCCATGATGGCGTGCACCTCGCCGGGCTTGACCTCGAGGTTCAGGCCCTTGAGGATGGGTTTGCCTTCGACCGCGGCATGCAGGTTCCTGACACTCAGCATCGTCGTTTCACCATTGCTCATGTTCATTCCAGTCGCCGTCAGCCGACTGCGCCCTCCAGACTCACACCCAGCAGCTTTTGGGCCTCCACCGCGAATTCCATCGGCAGTTCCTTGAACACCTCCCTGCAGAAGCCGTTGACGATCATGTTGAGGGCGTCCTCCTGCGAAATCCCCCGGCTGCGGCAGTAGAACAGCTGATCCTCGCTCACCTTGGAGGTAGTGGCCTCATGCTCGACCCTCGCCGTCGGGTTCTTGACCTCGATGTAGGGGAAGGTGTGCGCGCCGCATTTCGCACCAATCAGCAGCGAATCGCACTGGGTGTAATTCCGGGCGTTGTCCGCTCCCTTGGCGACCTTGACGAGCCCGCGGTAGGCGTTCTGTCCACGACCCGCGGAGATACCTTTGGAAATGATCGTGCTCCGGGTGTTCTTGCCGATGTGAATCATCTTGGTGCCGGTATCGGCCTGCTGGCAGTTGTTGGTCAGCGCAACCGAATAGAATTCGCCCGTGGAATTGTCGCCGGTCAGCACGCAGCTCGGATACTTCCACGTAATCGCCGATCCGGTCTCCACCTGCGTCCACGAGATCTGCGAGTTCTCGCCCCTGCACTCGCCGCGCTTGGTGACGAAGTTGTAGATCCCGCCGCGGCCGTCTTCGTCTCCGGGGTACCAGTTCTGCACCGTCGAATATTTGATGCGGGCGTCTTTCATGGCAACGAGTTCCACGACGGCCGCGTGCAGCTGGTTTTCGTCGCGCATGGGTGCGGTGCAGCCTTCGAGGTAGCTCACGTAACTGCCTTCCTCGGCCACGATGAGCGTGCGCTCGAACTGTCCCGTCTTCGCCGCATTGATCCTGAAGTAGGTCGACAATTCCATCGGGCAGCGCACGCCCTTGGGGATGTAGCAGAAAGACCCGTCGCTGAACACGGCGGAGTTGAGCGCGGCGTAAAAGTTGTCCGCCACGGGGACGACGGAACCGAGATACGTGCGCACCAGGTCTGGATGATTCTGCACCGCTTCCGAGAACGAACAGAAGATGACACCGGCCTCGGCGAGCTTCTCACGGAAGGTCGTTGCCACGGAGACACTGTCGAAAACGGCGTCCACCGCCACCCCGGCGAGGATTTCGCGCTCGCGCAGCGGAATACCGAGCTTCTCGTAGGTCTCGAGCAGCTTCGGATCGACCTCCTCCAGGCTCTTCGGCCCGTCCTTCCGGGATTTCGGCGCGGAGTAGTACGAGATGGCCTGAAAGTCTATCGGCTGATGCCGGACATGCGCCCAACGTGGAGCCTCCATCGTCAGCCACTGCCGGAACGCGCCGAGCCTCCACTCGAGCAACCATTCCGGCTCGTTCTTCTTGGACGAGATGAGGCGGATGACATCCTCGTTCAGCCCCGGCGGCGTGGTGTCGGACTCGACCTCCGTGACGAAACCTGCCTCGTAGCCCTTGCCTATCAGAGCCTCGACTTCGTTAGCGGATGTAGCCATGGGATGACTGTTTCTGTTCCTAGACCGTGAAACTCTCGCCGCAGCCGCACGTGGCTTTGACATTCGGATTGCTGAACTTGAAGCTCTCGTTCAGGCCCTCGCGCACGTAATCGATCTCCATCCCCGCAAGAAAGGGGAGGTGCTCGGTCGCGACGACAATTTTCACGCCATCGCAGTCGAATTCACGATCCGTGGGACTGATCTCGGTCGCCGGTGCAACCGTGTACGACAGACCTGAGCAACCCGTCGTCTTGACGCCCAGGCGCAGGCCTTGCGCGTTCTGCTGCGTGGACAGGTAGCGCTTGATGTGCGCGGCTGCGCGACTGGTAAGTGTGACGGGTAATAGCTCCATGATTCTCAGCCTCGCCGACCCTGTATTCTCCAGACCGGTACGGTGTGCGTTTCCGCCGGCGCCCTCGGTTCGGCGCCGCCGCTCTCCCCGCGTCCTCCGCGGGCCACCAGCGCACCAAGGCTGATCCCGCCGAGGAAGGACTCGATCTCGTGGCTCAATTCCTCCCAAAGGTCGTGGGTCAGGCAGCGCTCCTTGCCGTGGCAGTTCTTGGCCCCGCCACAGCGCGTCGCGTCAACGGACTCATCCACGGCCGCGATGACATCCGCGACGGAGATCTGATCGAGCGGCCTCGACAATTGATAACCGCCGCCAGGACCGCGCGCGCTGCGCACCAGATTGCGCCGCCGCAGGCGGGCAAAGAGCTGCTCCAGGTAGGTAAGTGAGATCTCCTGTCGCTGGGCGATATCCGCCAGTGCAATCGGGCCGCTGTCATTGTGCAGCGCGAGATCCAGCATGGCGGTGACCGCATAACGGCCGCGGGTAGTCAGTCGCACGGATTCGAGTGACCCAGGGAATAAACGGCTGCGCAGGATTTCATAGCTGACTAAATTAGTCAACTATGTGGGCGCCGAGTTCAAGCGGCGAACCGGCCGCGCCTGCATCGCGGCCTCAGGGGAGCTTACTGATTGGAGATTTTTTGTTTATGATCAAAAGCTTGCGATACCTTTTCTTCGTCCTCGCGAAGCTGCTTTTGCATGCTTTCCAGGCGCTGCTCAATGCTGTGAATGTGATCGAGCAACGAGTCGATCGCGTTCGCCACCGGATCGGGCATGTCTTTGGTCTGCCCATAGGCCTCGAAGCCGATCCGACGGGCCATCTCCTCCCGCTGCCGCTCGCGCTCCTTGCGCTCGGAGACGACGTGGCCGGGCACTCCGACCACACTGGCTCCGGGCGGCACGTCCTTGACGACCACCGCGTTGGAGCCCACTCGGGCGCCCGCGCCGATGGTGATCGGCCCGAGTATCTTGGCCCCGGCACCCACGACCACGCCGTTTTCGAGCGTGGGGTGTCGCTTGCCCTTCTGCCAGCTCGTGCCGCCCAACGTAACTCCATGATAAAGCGTGCAGTCTTCACCAATCTCGGACGTCTCACCGATCACCAC
>CAZTPK010000036.1:2356-10391 GCA_964614765.1 uncultured Gammaproteobacteria bacterium | reverse complement strand
GCGGCGGACCACGGACATGGTTATGCCCGTGGAGGCCACGCCGGTGACGGCGCGGCAGGCCACCAGAAACGTCCCCTCCTGCACACCGACGGCGGCGGGGATGAAGAACGCGCTGGCGCGCATGAGCTGCGCCAGCGACTCGATGATCCAGGCGTCGGCAAAGCTTATCGGATGGCCCATGAATCCCAATACGAGGTAGACCTCCAGCGTTCCGAGGATCCAGTTGCTGAACCCCAGCGTGAGTGCAGTAAGGAACGCGAGCGGCTTGCTGCGATAGAACTGCACCATGTGCTCGTCGAACTCCTCGAGGATGTGCACCACGCCCTCGAGCTTGCGCCCGTAGCGCGTGCGCGCGAGCCTGCGGCTGATCCACGAGCTGAGCCTGAACCACTGTATCGCCAGGAACTGCACGGCGCCGATCGCGACACCGCCGAGGCCGACGGCGGCAACGACCTTCATGCTCTGTGGAAAGACTTCGGAGAAAAACATGAAGACGAAGCCCACGCTGAGAAAAAGCAGCAGCGCGATGATGTTGACCGTGCGCGCGAGCAGCAGTGTCGCCGCCGCCTCGCGATAGGGGACGCGGTAATGCGTCTTCAGCAGCGCGGCCTTGAACGGTTCGCCCCCGACCGAGGCCGCGGGCAGTATGTGGTTGAAGGCCTCCCCGGCCAGGCGCACCGCGTACAGGCGCAGTGTCCAGCGTGGCTCCCGCGGCGGGACGGAGGTGAAAGTCTGCTGCCAGCCGGCCACGTCCGTCAGGAACGTAATGACATGCAGACCGATGACGATGGCAAAACCGCTCCAGCCGATCTTTGCCAGATCCGCGCTGATCTGTGTCCAGTCCACCGCGCTCAGGACCTTCGCGAGCAGCAGCAGACCGATGCCGAGGAAGATGTATTTCGCGTATTTCACCGCGCAAGTGTACAGGGAACTCCCGCCCGCCGCCGCCGCGGCGGCGGGCCGCGGTCGGGGTCATCGGCTCCGGACAGGCCGCGCCGGCGCGGGACTGCGGCTATGATTGGCGTATGGGCGATCGAATCCTGAAGGGCGGATGCCTTTGCGGAGCAGTGCGCTACAGCGTCAGCGGCGAGCCGGTGGACTGCGGGTACTGCCATTGCCGGATCTGCCAGCGCGCCAGCGGCGCGCCGATGGTCGCGTGGGCGACCTTCGCGGTCGATCGCTTGACCATCACCGCCGGCGAGCCGCGGGCATATGCCTCCTCGGCGCACGCGCTCCGGCAATTCTGCGCCCGATGCGGGACCCCGATCAGCTTTCGCAGCCAGCACAACCGCGCGCACGTCGACATCACGATCGCCAGTCTCGACGACCCCTCCGCGCTGCCGCCGCAATATCACATCTGGACCATGAGCCAGATACCCTGGCTCCAGACCGACGACCGCCTGCCCCGCCACGCCGACGGCGGGCCGGATCGGCTTGCCTGATGGCCGCGAGGGGCCCCGCCCTTTGACTGAGTCAACTCGCCGGCCGGCGTGCTGCGGCGCGACCGCACCGGCCCGCCCCGCCGGGACGGTGGCGTATGCAGGCAGGGGCTTGACCGCTGCTGTTGAATGAATCGGTCGGCACGGGTATAAAGACGGCCGCTTACGCCATAACGAAACGGGGCGGGCGGACCATGCGGCGCGTTGCCGGGCGGGTCCGGACACCCCTGAGTGCAGCCCTCGCGACGCGACCGCCAGCCACCATGTCACAGCTCGAACTGCCCTACGATCAGCGCCTGGCGCGCTGGCTCGTGCGCCCGCTCATCCACACGCCGGTGCACCCCAACCACCTGACGGCCATGAGCCTGCTCTTCGGCGTCATTGCCTCTGCCACCTTCGCGTTCGGCGGGCAGGCGCACGTGAATCTCGCCGCCGGCATCTACATGCTGGCGGTGTTCACCGATCACACCGACGGCGAGCTCGCCCGCCAGTCCGGCAAGACCAGTCCGCTCGGCCACAAGCTCGACTTCATCGTCGGCGGGCTCAATTACACGCTGCTGTTCTGCGGGATCGGCATCGGCCAGTGGCACGGGCAGCTCGGCGCCCCCGGCCTGCTGCTTGGGCTGGCCGCCGGCCTGTCGAATCCGTTCATCCTGCGGCTGCGGCTGCGGCTGGATCAGCGGTGGGGCAAGCGGGCATGGAAGCACCCCTACTTCCGCGGCTTCGAGCTGGAGGACTTCATCTACCTGATCGGTCCCATCACCTGGACGCTCGGCCTGCCGTACTTCTTCGTCCCGTACGCCCTGGGCACCCTGGGCTACCTGGCGTGGACCATCATCGAATACCGCCGCTGGGATCGACGCGATGCCGTCGGCGGCGCTGCCTGAGAAAGGGCTCGCAACGGCATGACCGACATCGACGCCGCGCTCGACGCGCACATTCGCGCCCTCGACGTCGCCTCGCTCCGGCGCCTGTTCCTGGAGCAGGACGAGGCGCTGGTCATCGAGGACTTCCTGCCGAGCGCCGGCACCGGCGCACTGCTCGCGGCGCTGCCTCGGGGGCGTCCCCGCGTGAACCGCAACTACCTGCCAGGTCACAAGAAGGGCGGCAGCGTCAGCCGTTTCGATCTGGATCGGCTCGCGCCGGAGTTTCACGAGCTGTACCGCTCCAAGGCGCTGACGGAATTCCTCAAGTCGCTGACGGGCGTGGATCTGCTGCCCTGCCCGGCCAATGATCCGCACACCTACGCGCTGTACTACTACACGCAGCCCGGCGATCACATCGGCTGGCACTACGACACTTCTTACTACAAGGGCGCGCGTTACACGGTCCTCTTCGGCCTGGTCGATCGCTCCAGCTGCAGACTCGAGTTCGAGCTGTACCGCGGCCGCCGGGATCGGCCGAGCGAACACCACAGCATCGCGCTCGCCCCCGGCACGTTCGTCCTCTTCAACGGCGACAAGCTTTGGCACCGGGTCACCCCGGCGGGGGAGAACGAGGAGCGGATCGCGCTGACGCTGGAGTACCTCACCAGTGCCAGGATGAGCGCATTCGGCCGCTTCGTCTCCGACATGAAGGACGCCGTGGCCTATTTCGGCTTCCGCCAGGTATTCGGGCGGGTGGTCGGCAAGTCGTGATCGGCGGCGACAGTGCGGCGGCGGCCTGACCCGCCCGGACGCATTGCGCCCGCCTGTCACCAATCGAGATGCACGTTCGATCACCGATGAGAGCCATCATCCTTGCCGCCGGCTACGGCCGGCGCATCGCCGCCGCCCATCAGGGGCCGAAGAGCCTGCTCGAGTTCGGCGGCAAGTCGCTCCTGCAGCGTCATCTGGAGAATCTCGCCAGCCGCGGCATCGAGCACATCGCCGTGTGCGTCGGCCACGAGGCCGGCATGCTGCGCGAGGCGATCGAGGCGAGCGGTCATGCCACGCGGGTGTCCATCGTGCTGAACCCCGCCTATCGCGAGGGCAGCGTCGTCAGCCTGTGGACGATGCGGCATTACCTCGATGCCGGCGGAGACGTGCTGCTGATGGACGCCGACGTGCTCTATCATCCGGCATTGCTGGACCGGCTGCAGCAGACCGCCATTGCGAACTGCTTTCTGCTCGACCGGGACTTCGAGCCCGGTCTGGAGCCGGTGAAGCTGTGCGTGCGCGCCGGCGCCCTGGTGGAGTTCCGCAAGCAGCTCCCCGAGGGGCTACAATACGATTTCGCCGGCGAATCGGTGGGCTTTTTCCGTCTCGGGGAGGAGATGGCCCGGCGGCTGGCGCGCAAGACCGGGGAATACATCGGCGACGGCCGGCGTGAGGAGCCTTACGAGGAGGCGATCCGTGACCTTTTGCTGGAGCGGCCGGCCGAGTTCGGCTACGAGGACGTCACCGGCACGCCCTGGGTCGAGATAGATTTTCCCGAGGACATCGAGCGAGCCACCACCAAGATACTGCCGCAGCTGACGTGAACAGTCCCGAGAACGTCCATCCGCCCCTGAGTCGCGCCGCGCAGCTGCGGCGCTTGCTGCTGTCGCCGGACCTGGAATTCATCATGGAGGCGCACAACGGCCTGTCGGCGCGGGTCGTCGAGGAGGCCGGCTTCAAGGGCATCTGGGCCAGCGGGCTCGCCCTTTCCGCGCAGTTCGGCGTGCGCGACAACAACGAGGCGAGCTGGACGCAGGTCGTGGACGTGCTGGAGTTCATGACCGACGTCACCCGCATCCCCATCCTGCTCGACGGCGATACCGGCTACGGCAACTTCAACAACCTGCGGCGGCTGGTGCGCAAGCTCGAGCAGCGCGGCGTGGCCGGGGTGTGCATCGAGGACAAGCTGTTTCCCAAGACCAACAGCTTCATCGACGGCGAGCGCCAGCCGCTGGCCGACGTCGACGAGTTCTGCGGCAAGATCAAGGCCGGCAAGGACAGCCAGCACGACGACGACTTCTGCATCGTCGCGCGCATCGAGGCGCTGATCGCCGGATGGGACATGAAGGAGGCGCTGCGCCGCGCGGAAGCCTACCGGCGGGCAGGCGCCGACGCCATCCTCATCCACAGCAAGCTCTCGCGTCCCGACGAGATCCTCACCTTCGCCCGCGAGTGGGCAAACCGCGCGCCCGTCGTCATCGTCCCCACCAAGTACTACTCCACGCCGGTGGAGATTTATCGCCGCGCCGGCATCAGCCTGGTCATCTGGGCCAATCACATGGTCCGCGCCGCCGTGGCCGCCATGCAGTCGGTGGCCGCCGAGGTGCGCGAGACCGAGAGCCTGTTGAACGTCGAGGACCGCATCGCACCGGTCAACGAGATCTTCCGCCTGCAGGGCGCCGATGAGCTGAAGCAGGCCGAGCTGCGCTACGCCGCCGGCACGCAGAGCCGCGTGCAGGCCATCGTGCTCGCCGCCAGCCGCGGCGAAGAGCTCGACAGGCTCACGCAATCCCGTCCGAAGGTAATGCTGCCGATCAGCGGCAAGCCGCTGCTGCGCCGGCTCGTCGAGGAGTTCAAGAAGCAGGGCATCAACGACACCACCGTGGTCGCCGGATACCGCGCGGACGCCATCAACGTCCCGGGCGTGAAGGTGACCGTCAACGAGGATTACGCCGGCACCGGCGAGCTCGCCTCGCTCGCCTGCGCGCGGGAGGACTTCGCCGACAACATGGTGATCCTCTACGGCGACCTGCTGTTCCGCAGCTACATACTTCGCGATCTGCTGGAGCACGAGGGGGAGATCGTGACGGTGGTCGACTCCGCCCTCTCCGCCAACCATGTCAGCGGCTCGCCGGACTACGCATGGTGCTCCGCCGCCGACGACCGCGCCGTCATCGATCGCGACGTGACGCTCGAGCGCATTGACAAGGACGCGAACGGCGGTCCGGCCCCCTGCCACGGGCGATGGATAGGCATGCTGCGCGTGCGCGGCGCCGGCCGAGTGTGGCTCGCCGAGGCGCTGGAGGATCTGCAGCAGCGCCCCGACTACCATTCCCTGGGCCTGCCGCACGTGCTCAACCACCTCGTGCAGCGCGGCCGCCCCGTGCGCGTGCTCTATATCAACGGTCACTGGCTGGACGTGAACTCGCTCGAGGACCTCGACCGCGCCGGTGACTTCACGCAGGGCAACGCCTAGTCCGGCGAGGAGGCGTTGCGCTTCATCTGGTGCAGGCGTGATTCCCGCTACGGCGCTGCGTGCCCCGGGCTGCGGCTGAGCAATGACCTGCGCAGGCGCGCACGGGACCGGCCGAAGCAATACAATAGCGACCGGAAGGTTACGCCCACGCTGAAGCCACGCCAAAAAACATGATAAAGGCCGAAGAATTCGTCGAAGCCGCGCGCGCGCTCGGTTACAGCACCTACGCGGGCGTGCCCTGCTCGTTCCTCACGCCGTTCATCAACTACGTCATCAACGACGACCGGCTCAGCTACATCTCCTCGGCCAACGAGGGCGACGCCCTGGCCACGGCCTGCGGCGCCGCGATCGGCGGGCGCCGCGCGGTGGCCATGATGCAGAACTCCGGTCTCGGCAACGCCGTCAGCCCAATCACCTCGCTGAGCTACGTCTTTCGCATCCCGCTGCTCGTCATCTGCACTCATCGCGGCGCGCCCGGCGTGCACGATGAGCCGCAGCACGAGCTGATGGGGCAGATCACCGGCGAGATGTTCGACCTCATGCGCGTGCCCTGGGAGACATTCCCCACGCACGCCCAGGACATCGCGCCGGTGCTGCAGCGTGCCCGCGACTATATGGAACGCGAGCGGCGGCCGTACGGGCTCATCATGCAGAAAGGCGCCGTCGAGAAGCACGCCCTGGAGAAGAAGGCGCTGGGCCTGCCGACGCGCGCCGGCAGGCTGGTGCACGCCGATATCCGGCGCAGGACCCCGCGACTCACGCGCAACGAGGCGCTCCGGCACCTCGTGGACCTCACCCCGACGGCCGACACCATCGTGATCGCCACGACCGGATACACGGGCCGCGAGCTCTACGCCATCGACGATCGCGTCAACCAGCTCTACATGGTCGGTTCCATGGGCTGCGCCGCCTCCCTGGGCCTGGGGCTGGCGCTGGCCAGGCCGGACAAGAAGGTGGTCGTGGTCGACGGCGACGGCGCGGCGCTGATGCGCATGGGCAATTTCGCGACGCTGGGCGCCTACGGTCCGGACAATCTCGTGCACATCGTGCTCGACAACGAGGCGCACGATTCCACCGGCGCGCAGGCGACGGTGAGCGCCGGCGTGGGCTTCGCACTCATCGCGCAGGCCTGCGGCTACGGACTGAGCGTCAGCGGCGAGGAGACCGGAGTGCTGGACCGCGTGCTGCAGGCCGACGACAGCGGTCCGAAGTTCGCGCATCTGAAGATCGCCACTGGCACCATCGAGGACCTCCCGCGGCCGAAGGTGACGCCTCCGCAGGTGCTGGAGCGGCTGATGTCGCACATCGGCAGCCGGTTCTGAGCCAGAAGCCAGTTTCCCGCAGGGCCGCAACCAGGCGAGCCGTCACCCGAGGATACCCGACCGCGCCATGACCCCCCCCGAAGCCAAGCCGCTGCTGTTGCTCAATCCCGGTCCCGTCACGCTGAGCGCGCGCGTGCGCGCGGCGATGGGCGGTCCCGATCTCTGTCATCGCGAACCGGAATTCGCCGAGCTGCAGCGTTCGATCCGCGAGCGGCTGCTGCGGGTCTACGATCTCGACCCCGAGCGCTACGCCGCCATCCTCTTGACCGGCTCCGGCACCTCGGCGATGGAGGCGATGGTCGCCAGCCTCGGCCCCGCCCACGGCAAGATGCTGGTCATCGAGAACGGCGTCTACGGCGAACGTCTCTCCAAAATCGCCGCCATCCACGGCATAGCCAGCGTTGCGATGACACTGGAGTGGGGCGAGGCGATCGACAACGCGCGTCTGCGCGCGCTTCTCGACGAGCATCAGGACGTCTCGCACCTGGCGCTGGTGCATCACGAGACGACGACCGGGCGGCTCAACGCGATCGAACCGCTCGCACGCCTGTGCGCCGAGCGTCGGGTGAGCCTGCTCGTGGATGCCGTCAGCAGCTTCGGCGCCGAGGAGCTCGATTTCGAGGGCTGGACCATCGCCGCCTGCGCGGCAACCGCCAACAAGTGCCTGCATGGGGTGCCCGGCACCTCCTTCGTCATCGCCCGCCGCGACGCGCTCGACGACGACGACACCCCGCAGCGCACGCTGTACCTGGATCTCGCCACCTACTGCCGCGAGCAGGACAAGGGCGGCACCCCGTTCACCCAGTCGGTGCAGACCTTCTACGCCCTGGCCGAGGCGCTGGCGGAGTTCGAGGAACAGGGGGGCTGGCGCGCGCGCCACGCGCGCTACCAGGCGCTGGCGGAGCAGGTACGATCCGGGCTAAGAGCGCTGGGGGTCCGGCCGCTGCTGCCGGAGGGTGCCTCCTCGGTCGTGCTGAACGGCTATCATCTGCCCGCCAACGTCACCTACGAGCGCCTGCACGACCACCTGAAGGCGCGCGGCTTCGTCATCTACTCCGGCCAGGGCAGCTACGCGAAGTCGATCTTCCGGATCTCCACCATGGGCGAGGTCACGGGCGCAGACATGCAGCGCCTGGTCGCGGCCGTCGGAGAACTGTTGCG
>CAZTPK010000036.1:0-2256 GCA_964614765.1 uncultured Gammaproteobacteria bacterium | reverse complement strand
TGCGCTGAGATGCCGCGGGCGCGGCTCAGGCGAGCTGCACGGCCCGCGCGTCGCGGCCCTGCTGCCGGGATTTGATCGCGCGCACCAGCTCCTCGCGCGTGAAGCCGGCCTCCCTGCGCATGTCGTCCTGCGAGCCGTGCTGCAGCATGACGTCCGGCAGGCCAAAGTTCAGCACCGGCACGAGCACGCCGCGGGCGGCGAGGACCTCGTTGACGGCGCTGCCGCAGCCGCCCTCGATCACGTTCTCCTCCACCGTGACGATGAGATTGTGCGTCTCGGCCATCTGCAGGATGATCGCCTCGTCGAGCGGCTTGATGAACCGCATGTTCACCACCGTGGCGTCGATCTCCTCCGCCGCCGCCAGCGACATCGCCAGCGGCGTGCCGAAAGCCAGGATCGCGACGTCCTTGCCACGACGCCGTACCTCGGCCTTGCCGATCGGCAGCGCCACCATCTCCTTCTCGGGCACCGCGCCGGTGCCGCTGCCGCGCGGATAGCGCACGGCGGCCGGCATGTCGAGGGTGTAGGCGGTGTAGAGCATCTGCCGGCATTCGTTCTCGTCGGACGGCGCCATCAGCGCGATGTTGGGCAGGCAGCGCATGAAGCTGACGTCGTAGGTGCCGTTGTGCGTCGGGCCGTCGTTGCCCACGCAGCCGGCGCGGTCGATGGCAAACACCACTGGCAGCCTCTGCAGGCAGACGTCGTGCACCAGCTGATCGTAGCCGCGCTGCAGGAAGGTGGAGTAGATCGCGACCACGGGCTTCAGGCCGTCGCAGGCCATGCCGGCGGCGAGCGTGACGGCGTGCTGCTCGGCAATGGCCACGTCGTAGTACTGGTCGGGGAACTGCTTGTGGAATTTCACCAGGCCCGAGCCTTCACGCATCGCTGGGGTGATGGCGACGAAGCGCTTGTCCTGCGCCGCCATGTCGCAGCACCACTCGCCGAAGACGTCGCTGAAGGTCATCTTGCCGGGCTTGCCGCTCGGCTGTATGCCCAGCTCCGGGTCGAACGGCGCCGAGATACCGTGATACTTCACCGGGTCGTCCTCGGCCGGCGCGTAGCCCTTGCCCTTGCGGGTGATGATGTGCAGGAGTTGCGGCCCCTTCAGCTCGTGGATGTTGCGCAGCGTGTGCACCAGCGCGTTCAGGTCGTGCCCGTCGATGGGGCCGATGTAGTTGAACCCGAACTCCTCGAACAGCGTGCCCGGGACGATGAGTCCCTTGACATGCTCCTCGGCGCGGCGCGCCAGCTCCCAGACCGGCGGCATGTGCGAGAGCACCTTCTTGCTGCCCTCGCGGATGGTGGTGTAGAGCTTGCCGGAGAGGATCTGCGCGAAACGGCTCGACAGCGCGCCGACGTTCGGCGAGATCGACATGTTGTTGTCGTTCAGGATCACCAGCATGTCCGCGCCCAGATCCCCGGCGTGGTTGATGGACACGAAGGCCATGCCGGCGGTCAGACAGCCGTCGCCGAAGATGGCCACCGCCTTGCGGTGGCTCCCGGTCTTCTGCGCGGCGATGGCCATGCCCAGCGCCGCGCCGATGGAGGTGCTGGAGTGGCCGACCCCGAAGGTGTCGTACTCGCTCTCGTCGCGCTTCGGGAAGGGCGCCAGCCCGTCCTTCTTGCGGATGGTCAGGATGCGGTCGCGGCGGCCCGTGAGAATCTTGTGCGGGTAGGCCTGGTGGCCCACGTCCCAGACGAGCCGGTCGTCGGGCGTGTTGTAGACGTAATGCAACGCGATGGTGAGCTCGATGGTGCCCAAGCCGGCGGCGAAATGTCCGGTGCTCTGGCTCACCGACTCGACCAGGAAGTTGCGCAGTTCGGTCGCGACGGCCTCGAGCTGCGACTCCGGCAACCGGCGCAGGTCCGCGGGCGAGGCGATCCGACTCAGCAATGGGTAACGGCCGTTGGGTGACATGTCACTGTTCTGAAACGCGGTCGGTCATTATGGATACACTACCCCCTGCTTGCAACCGGATTTTGTCGCGAATATCACGCACTTGCTGTACTTCGGGGCCCGATTCCAGTATCTTTGGCGCCCTTGGGCGGGGGTCTTGCCAATCTTTTGTAATTTCAGCTTTTTTGCCACACCAACGGCTCTAAGGACACTGCAACAATGGGCGTGCCGCTGATACAGAAGTACCGCGTGGCTCGATACATCATCGAGCAGAAGCTCAAGGGCAACAAGCGCTATCCGCTGGTGCTGATGCTGGAGCCGCTGTTCCGCTGCAATCTGGCCTGCGCCGGCTGCGGCAA
>CAZTPK010000035.1:0-10400 GCA_964614765.1 uncultured Gammaproteobacteria bacterium | reverse complement strand
CTCGCTGAAGTGCAATTTGGAGCGATGCGAGGAAACGCTCCTGCACCGATGCGATCAGCGTATCCGTGATTGCACCGCGATGCATCGATGCGGACGCACTCACCAAGATTGTGTGGCTTAGCGCCGAGCCACCGCTCGATCTGCTCGCGCGGCTCGATGCCCGCGCCGTCGTACTCGGCGACCCGGAGCGTCGGCCTCTCATCAGCACGCCATCAACCGGGAACCATGAAACCTGCTGCGCCTGACAGGATCCGCCTCGCCCGCTGGCACGAGAACACGATCTACTTCACGGTCGGCCTGCTCACGCTGTCCGGTATGGTGTGGCTGCTCTGTCACTACGTCCTCGCCGAGGAGGGCGAGTACGGCCCGATGCCGCACGAGTGGGAGGGCCCAATGATGACCATCCATGGCGCCGCGGCGATGCTCGCGCTCTTCTTCCTTGGCTCGCTGCTCACTGCGCACATGATCAAGGCATGGCGCGCCCGTCGCAATCGCTGGAGCGGCGGCGGCATGGCGGCGCTGTGCCTGCTGCTGACTGCCACCGGCTACGGGCTCTACTACGTTGGCGACGACACTCTGCGCGAGTGGCTGAGCTGGATCCACTGGCTGCCGGGCATCGTCATGCCGGTCCTCCTCGGCCTGCACGTGTACTTCGGCACCCGCAAGGCCAAGGCGAGGCAGAAGCCACTGACCAAGTGGCGGACGCCCGCGGCCGTTCACCCGCCCGCCAGCCGCCCTGTCCGCGAGGTGATCCATTAGCCATGCGCCGATCACCTGCCGGTGTCCGGGTCCGACGCACGTCGAGCGAACGCACCCGTCCGGCGTTCCTTTGCGCGTTGTCCGCTTGCCTGTCCGCGATGCCGATTCGCGCGCAGGAGGCCGAGCGGGTCGAGATCATGGATACCGTGCAGGTCACAGCGACACGCACCGCCGCCAGCGTCTTCGACGTGCCAACGGCGGTAACGGTCGTCGGACCGGAGGAAATCGAGCGCGAGTCTCCGCGGGTCGTCCCGGATCTGTTGCGCGGAAGGGCCGGCGTCTACGTTCAGGAAACCACTCCAGGACAGGCCATTCCCATCGTGCGGGGGCTGAAGGGGTCGGAGGTGCTCTACCTGGTCGACGGCATGCGGCTCAGCAACGCCATCTTCCGCAATTCCCCGAACCAGTACATGGCGCTGCTGGACCCTCTCAACGTCGAGCGCATCGAGGTCGTGCGAGGGCCGTCCTCGGCGCTGTACGGCGGCGATGCAATGGGCGGTGTGGTGCAGGTATTGACTCCGACGCCGCACTTCGAGGGCGAGGCGTGGCAATCGAGGGCGGTGCTGGACAACAGCTACACGAGCGCCGAGAACGCCTTCCATACGCACCTGACACTGCGCGCCGGCAGGGAGAACGCCGCCATACTCGGCAGTTTCGGCTATCAGGACTACGACGACCGCGTCGCCGGCGGCGGCGAGCACCAGGCGCATTCGGGCTTCGAGGCCTGGGCCGGCAGCGGCAAGGTGCTGTACCGCCCGGGTTCCGCACACGAGCTGCTGCTCGACGTGCAGTTCCTGCGGCAGCCGGAGACTCCGCGCCACGATGAGCTCGTGGCCGGCTTCGCGCAGGAGGAACCCTCCGCGGAGGTCTTCCTCTTCGAACCCAACGAACGGTTGTTCTTCCACGGCCGCCATCGGCTGACGCAGGCCACGCCGCTGTTCGACACGCTGGAACTGCACGCGGCGCATCAGCGCGTCACCGACGATCGTCGCACACGGGATTTCGGCGACGTGGTCGAGGTGCGTGAACGCAATGCCAGCCATCTCACCGGCCTCACCGCGCAGGCGACGCTAGCGCATGGCAGCCGCGCGCAGCTGGTCTACGGTCTGGAGTTCTATCACGACAAGGTGACCAGCAGCCGCAGCGATCGAGATATAAGCACGGGCGCGGCATCGACCGGCACCAGTCGCTTCCCCGACGATTCGACCATGGATTCCTTCGCGGTGTACGGCAACGAGAGCGTGACATTCGGCGATCGGCTCGAAGTGGTTCTGGGTGGCCGGTACAGCCTTTACCGAATCGAGCTCGCCGCGGCCGATCGCGGAGTCGGCGCTGAACTCGATCCCGACGACCTTACCGGCAACATCGGTGTTTCCTATGCACTCACCGACGCGCTCAAGGCAGTGAGCAACTTCGGCCGTGGTTTCCGTCCGCCGAATATCTTCGACCTGGCCACGCTCGGCCAGCGACCCGGCAACCGTTTCAACATCGCCAACCCGGAACTCGAACCCGAGACCGTGCTGACCTGGGACTTCGGCTTCAAGCTGCAGAACGCCCGCTGGCAGGCGGAGGCAATAGGCTACGTATCCGACTATCGCGACAAGATAAGCAGCGTACTTACCGGCGAGGTCACCGCCGACGGCAGGGATATCGTGCAGAATCAGAATGTCAACGAGCTGCGACTTTATGGCGCGGAGCTGGACGCACGCTACTTCCATAGCGATCGCCTGGAGATCTACGGTGCACTGAACTACACGATCGGCGATGAGACCTTCGATGATGGCACCGTGGTGCCGGCGGATCGCATACCGCCATTGAACGGCCGGTTTGGGACTTACTGCGCGCTCAAGCCCTCACTCTGGATCGAAGCGTACACCCGCTTCGCCGCCCGGCAGAATCGCCTGAGCGACCGCGACCGCGACGATCCGCGCATCGATCCGAACGGCACGCCGGGGTGGGCAACCCTGAACCTGCGCGCCGGCTGGCAGCCGGGCGAGCATTGGGCCGTGCAGGTCGGCTTGGAGAACCTGCTCGATGAGAACTATCGCGAGCACGGTTCGGGTATCGACGCAGCGGGGATCAGCGCCAATATAGGCCTGCGTGCAAACTTCTAGACCGCCGAGAGCGACGGACTTTCCAGGAAGCGGTACGTGGCGGGAACCGACCGTCGGTACGGGGCCCGCCTGGCCTACTGCTGGTGTCTTAGCAGCACCGAACTCTGGTCCTGCGTGTACATGTCGGGCAATTGATGCGCGATGCCCTTGTGACAGTCGATGCAGGTCTTGCCCTCCGCGAACCCGGCGGCATGCATGTTCGCCGCGCGCCGGCCCTGCACGCCGTAATCCATCGATTTGAAGTCGTGGCAGTTTCGGCATTCGCGTGAGTCGGTTGCCTTCATCGCGTCCCAGACATGCTGCGCCATCACGATGCGCTTGGCCTCGAACTTCTCCCGCGTGTCGATGGAACCGATCAGCTTGTGATACACCTCGTTGCTGGCCCGGATCTTCCGGACGACCTTGTGTATCCACTCCTTCGGAACGTGACAATCCGGGCAGGTGGCGCGCACGCCCGTGCGGTTCACGTAATGTATGGTCGCCTTGTACTCCTGGTAAACGTTGTCGCGCATCTCGTGGCAGGATATGCAGAAGCTCTCGACGTTCGTGAGCTCCATCGCCCAGTTGAAGCCGCCCCAGAAGACGATGCCGGAGACGAATGCGCCGACGACCAGCGTGACGGCGGAAAAGCGGGCGAGAAACCTGCCTGTTTTCGTTTTCATGACTCGATTTCCCCGTGCGGCTGCTCATTTCATTGCGGCTTCAGCGCATCCAGCGCCTCGAAGGTATTGCCTATGAGCGGCTCGGCGTTGGTCTGCGGCACGTGGCACTGGGTGCAGAAGTACCGGCGGGCCGACACGTTGGCGAGGATCGCGCCGTCGCGGCTCGCGAAATGCGTCTGGCTGATCTTGGTCGCGCCGCTTTCCTTGTAGTTCTTCCAGCTGTGGCAGCTCAGGCACTTGTTGTGCTTCATCGTGATCTGATAGCCATCGATCTTGTGCGGGATCAGCGGAGGCTGCTGAAGGTAGTCCCGCGGGATGGGAGGACCGTCCTTGTTGTACTGCTTCCACTCCAGACCGGCGCCGGTCTCCTCGTTGATGCCGACGTTCCCGCGCTCCGAGGTCACCGCGACCGGCTCGGCCATCGTCGCGGGCCCAGGATGCAGCGATCCCGCGAGCAGCAGCGCCGCCATTACCATGCGTTTAATCATGACATTGCCTCCCGCTTGCCCGCGGTCTCTGCCGAGGCCGCGACGTTGTGGAATCGGGTCGAAAGACGAAACACGCCCTGACTGCAAACATCGATGCATCGACAGCAATTCGTGCATTCCCCGGCGAATATGACCGGGCCGAGCCCCTTCGATGCCCCCTTCAGCGCCGGCCCGATCACCCTCGGCTCCGGACACACCGCGTAGCAGTCCATGCAGTCGTCGCAGCGTTCGCGGCGCGACGCGCTCACGCGCACGATGCTCACCCGTCCGATGAGGCCGTAGAACGCGCCGACCGGGCACAAGTGACCGCACCACAGGCGCTTGCCGAGGAGAAGATCCAGCAGGAAGACGGCTGCGACTACGGCCCACGCCAACCCCATGCCGAAAACCAGGCCGCGAAAGACGACGGAGACCGGGTTGACCAGCTCCCAGGCGATCGCGCCGGTCATCGCCGCGGCGATCAGCGCGGCCGCGAGCAGGCCATAGCGAAGGTTCGCCGACGGCGCCATGCCGCCGCGGATGCCGAGCCTCTCGCGCAGCCACGCGGCCGCATCGGTGACGGCGTTGAGCGGGCAGATCCAGCTGCAGTACACGCGTCCGCCCGCCAGCAGATAGAAAAGCGTGACGAGTGCGGCGCCGAGCAGCGCCTGTCTGCCGGGCCTATGACCCGCCGCCAGCGACTGCAGCAGCACCAGCGGATCGGTCAGCGGCAGCGCGTCAAGCGTGACGCTCGAGGCGAGATTGCCCTTGACCACCCAGAGGCCGAACAGCGGGCCCAGCAGGAAGAGAGCCAGAACGGCGAGCTGAGTGATCCGGCGCAGCGCCAGCCAACGATGCGAGCGCCACCACCCGCGTGCCGGCGCGGACCGATCGATGAGATCGTCGGCCGGCGATGCCATGTCAGTAGCCTTCACCGCGGTTGAGCGCGCCGGCCGGATCGTCCGGCGGCACGGGGATCAAACCTTCGCCGCCGTGCTCGTAACGCATGCCCTCGGGAAGGTTGTATTCGTGCGGGCGATCGGGCGCCACCAGTGCCTCCCCGGCCCGCTCCTTCTCCTCCCAGCCGAGGCGGTAGTGGCCGCCCGGGGAACCCTTGGCGAGCGCCAGCGGCAGGACCTTGATGGCGGCCTCTTCGAGGATGCAGGCCTTCTCGCACTTGCCGCACCCGGTGCAGGCCTCTGAGTGCACCTGCGGTATGAACAGCGCATGCTTCCCGCTGCGATCGTTGTGCCTGTACTCGATGGTAATCGCCTTCCCACGCGCCGGACAGCTGTTGAAGCACACCTCGCAGCGCAGTCCCTGGAAGGCGATGCACGACTCCTGGTCCACCAGCACCGCCAGGCCCATGCGCGCGTCATCGATACGCTGGAGTTTCGGATCGAGCGCACCGGTCGGGCATGCCCTCACGCAGGGAATGTCCTCGCACATCTCGCAGGGCACCTCGCGCGCGGCGAAATAGGGCGTGCCGAGCGCGACGTCCTCGCCGAGCCGCGCCAGCCGCAGGGTACCGTAGGGGCAATCGCGCACGCACAACCCGCAGCGCACGCAAGCCCCGAGGAATCGGTCCTCCTCGAGCGCACCCGGCGGCCGGATCGCCGCGCCCGGCAGCGCCCGGCTCTGGCGATGTGCGAGCCCCAGGCCCAGCGCCATCAGGCCGGTTCCGCATGCGCTGCGCAGCGCGTTGACCAGCAGCCGGCGCCGCCTCGCGTCGCGCACTGCTCCCGTTCCCGTCATCACCACGTCGGCGAATCCCTGTGCGCTCGCTCAGGCCTTGGTCACCTTGACGGCGCACTTCTTGAAATCGGTTTCCTTCGAGATCGGACAGGTGGCGTCCAGCGTCAGCTTGTTCACCAGCCGGCTGGCGTCGAACCACGGTATGAAGATCAGGCCCTCCGGCGGCTTGTTCCGTCCGCGCGTCTCGACGAGCGCCGTGATCTCGCCGCGCCGGCTGATGACCTTGCACGGCATGCCGCGGTTCAGGCCTCGCTTCTCGGCGTCCGCCGGGTGCATGAAGACCACGGCGTCGGGGAATGCGCGATGCAGCTCCGGCACGCGGCGGGTCATCGACCCGGAATGCCAGTGCTCCAGCACGCGGCCGGTGCTGAGCCAGAGATCGTATTCCCCGTCGGGGGCCTCGGCCGGCGGCTCGTAGGGAAGGGCGATGACGTTCGCCCTGCCATCGGCGTTGCCGTAGAACTGCACGCCGGCGCCCTTCTCGACGAACGGATCGTAGCCTTCGCGATAACGCCAGAGGGTCTCCTTGCCGTCGACCACCGGCCAGCGCAGGCCGCGCGCCTGGTGATAGCTGTCGAACTCGCCGAGGTCGTGGCCCTTCTTGGGGCCTTCCAGGCCGAAGCGGCGGTACTCCTCGAACAGGCCCTTCTGCAGGTAGAAGCCGAAGTGATCCATCTCGTCGTTCTGGTACACGTTGCCCTTCTCGTCCGTCACGGCCACCCTGGGGTGGGCGTCGACCTGGCCGTTGGCATACAGGACCTCGTAGAGCGTCTTGCCCTTGTACTCGGGGTTGGCCTCGAGGATCTCTGCAGGCCAGACCTCTTCGGTCGTGAACCGCTTGGAGAACTCCACGAACTGCCAGAGATCGGACCGCGCCTCGCCAGGGGCCCGGACCTGCTGGCGCCAGAACTGGGTGCGCCGCTCGGCATTGCCATAGGCGCCCTCCTTCTCCGTCCACATGGCCGTCGGCAGGATCAGATCGGCTGCCGTCGCCGAGACCGTCGGGTAGGGATCGGAGACGACGATGAAGGTCTCGGGATTGCGCCAGCCGGGATAGACCTCCTCGTTGATGTTGGGGCCCGCCTGCATGTTGTTGTTGGTCGTCACCCAGTAGCACTTCAGCTTGCCGTCCTTGAGCATGCGGCTCTGAAGCACGGCGTGGTAGCCGATCTTGCCGTTGAGCAGGCCCTGCGGCAGCTTCCATATCTTCTCGGCGAAGGCGCGATGCTCGGGCTTCTTCACGACCAGGTCCGCGGGCAGACGGTGGGAGAACGTGCCAACCTCGCGCGCCGTGCCGCAGGCGGAGGGCTGGCCGGTCAGCGAGAAGGGGCCGTTGCCGGGCTCGGAGATCTTGCCCGTCAGCAGGTGCAGGTTGTAGACGAGGTTGTTGGCCCAGGTGCCGCGCGTGTGCTGGTTGAAGCCCATCGTCCAGTACGAGACCACCTTGCGCTTGGGGTCGGCATAGAGTTGCGCCAGGGCCTCGAGCTGCTCGACCGGTACGCCCGACATCTCCGCCACCTTCTCGGCCGTGTACTCGGCGACGAACGCCTTGTATTCCTCGAAGCTCATCGGATCCATCTTGTCGGGATCGCCCTTCGGCTGGCCGTCCTCGCCCGGGTAGCCGTTGTTGGCCGCGGCCTGCTCGAGCGGGTGGTTGGGGCGCAGGCCGTAGCCGATGCCGGTCACGCCGCGCTTGAATGCCACGTGCTTTTCGACCCACGCGACGTTAACGGCATCGTGCTGGATGATGTAGTTGGCGATGTAATTGAGGATGGCGAGATCGGTCTGCGGCCTGAAGATCACGGGAATGTCGGCGAGCTCGAAGCTGCGGTGCTCGAAGGTCGAGAGCACGGCCACGCGCACCTCCGGCGCGGTGAGCCTGCGATCGGTCAGCCGCGACCAGAGGATCGGGTGCATCTCCGCCATGTTCGAGCCCCAAAGCACGAACGCATCGGCATGCTCGAGATCGTCGTAGCAGCCCATCGGTTCGTCGGCGCCGAACGTGCGCATGAACCCGGCGACGGCGGAGGCCATGCAGTGGCGGGCGTTCGGGTCGATGTTGTTGGATCGGAACCCCGCCTTGTAGAGCTTGGTCGCCGCGTAGCCTTCCCAGATGGTCCATTGTCCGGAGCCGAACATGCCCACGGAGGACACCAGTTCCTCCGGCGGCCTGCCAGCGTTGGCCTGTAGATCGGCCTTGATGGCCGCCTTCCATTTCTCCGCCATGACGGCGAAGGCCTCGTCCCAGGAGACCGGCTCGAACTCCCCTTCCTTGTCGTAACGGCCATCGCGCTTGCGCAACAGCGGCTGGGTCAGCCGGTCCTTGCCGTACATGATCTTGGAGAGGAAGTAGCCCTTGATGCAGTTCAGTCCGCGGTTGACGGGCGCGTCCGGATCGCCCTGGGTAGCCACCACGCGACCGTCCTTGACGCCGACGAGCACCGAGCAGCCGGTCCCGCAGAAACGGCAGGGCGCCTTGTCCCAGCGGATGTCGCTCTCGCCAAGGGCCGCCGCGGTGCGGACGCCGGGCAGCGCGATGCCTGCCGCGGCAGCGGTCGCCGCCGCCGCATTGCTCTTGATGAAGTCACGCCGTGTCAGTGTCATGTTGCCGACTCCGGTTCGGGTTGATCTGGTTCGCTATGCTGATAGACAAGGGACGCAGACAGCACGCCGGGAATGGCGTGGAGCTGCGACATGGTTTCGATGCAGGAGCGGCCGGGGTGGTCCTCGATCGTGACGACCAGGCGGTCCCGTTCTGACGCATGCACCTGCACGCCGGCGAGCGCCTCGAGACCGGCGGCCACTGCTTTCGCACTTCCCGGGCGAGCGTGCACGAGCACGCCGCAGCAGTTGTATTCGTTCATGGCATTGCGGTGCCCGTGATCGGTGCGGGCGCGAGGGCGATGGCCTGCACCGGGCAGACCGCGCGGCAGGAACCGCAGCCGGTGCAGTCCGCCGCGGAGATCTCGGGTGAGGCACGCCCCCCCTGCATCAACGTCACCCTGATCGCGCCGTGGTTGCATGCATCGGCGCATGTGCGGCACACGGTCCCGGATTTGGCGATGCAGCGCTCCCCCACGATTGCCCGGTGCGGCCAGGGCCGCCACGCCCCGTCCCCGACCCCACGCACGAGGGCCGCGGGCTTGCAGGCGGTGACGCATTCGCCGCAGAAGGTGCATCCGCGTTCGGTGAAATCCGCCTCGGGGTATCCGTCGGCGCCCTGTACCAGGATCCCCTGTGGACAGGCCTCCGCGCACGCCATGCAGCGATTGCATACGTCCGTGAACAACTCCTCGGCCAGCGCCCACGGCGGACGAACCGGGCGCCCGTTCTCCGGCCTCCTGCCGAGGAGGAAGCGACGCCTCGATGCGTTGAAATCGGTGGCCATTGCTCGGGTCCCGTGGCACGACGCAGTTGAAGCAGGCAGGCCGCCGGCGGCAGCGGTCGCGCATCCCGGCGGCGGCAAATCGCACGGAAATCCTATTCCTACACGGGGCCCGTTCACCTTGACCCGGCTCAACTTCAGGATGTGCCCCATCACCATTTGAACTGCAGGTACGCCCAGAAGATCTCCTTGTCGAAGGCCTGCCCCGCGGCGCTGTTGGCGGCCACGTTCAGCGCGTCGTCGGATGCCGAGTAGTCCGAGTACTTCACCCCGATCATCCAGTGCTTCAGGAACGGCTTCTCGGCCACGACGTCCCATTCCGTGCCGTAGTCGTAGTCGCGATCGTCGGCGGCGAAGTCGTGATACATGACCATGACATTGGCGCCGTAGATCCCCCCTCGCAGGGTGAAGAACAGGTCCTCGATCCCGTCGCCCGGGGTGACGAGAAAGCGGTCCGCCCAGCCCTGGAACGCGTGGTTCGTGCCGAGCGGGGTCTGGAACGCCGCCTGGCCGCCGTCGCCCTCGAGCACTTCGTAGGAGGCCTTGACGGTGATGCCGTCGAGCCACGGTTTGCCCACCTTGTAGGTCGCGCCGGCCTCGAGGAGGTAGTAATTGACGTCCACGTCGTTGGGATTCTCGTAGCCGTCCCACTGGTGGGCGAACTCCGCCGTGTACAGGATCGTCCAGCCCTCCGCGACCGGCCACTCGCCCTCGCCGCGCAGGCCGACGGTGTGGGTGGAGAAGCGGTACGAGGGCGAGTTGTCGAAGTCCAGGCTGTAGAGGTAACCCTCGAGCTTCACCGCCTCGAAGTCGTCCCAGTTGGCCTTGAAGAAGTGCGAGCTCATCGGATAGTCGGACCGGTCCGGTATCGGATTGTCCTCCCCGAAAATGCGGTTGACATTCCAGGCGTAGGTGTAGTCGAGCAGCAGGCGATTGGCCTCGCCGCCGGCGGCCGGCATCAGCCCGGCGGTGAGGCGCGCGGCGTCGAAGGTCTGCCAGTTCTGGCGCCAGAGGATGTTGCCGATGTAGCGATGCAACGGCGCCTTGCGGTGCTGGATGTCCTGGCGGCCCACGCGCAACATGCTCGATGGCGTGAACTCGTAGCGCAGGTTGGCCTGCTGCAGCTCGGTGCCCTCCGGGTCGACCACGGTCGCGTATTGCGTCTTGCCGTTGGCGCCGCCGTCGTTGTAGTCCTCCACGATCGCGCGCACGTCTTCGAACTGCAGGTAGGCACCAAACTTGTAGAACAGGCCGGTCT
>CAZTPK010000034.1:9864-10546 GCA_964614765.1 uncultured Gammaproteobacteria bacterium | reverse complement strand
CTGTCTATCAGCGTCTCTACCGGCGTTACGGACCTCAGCACTGGTGGCCCGCAGACACGCCGTTCGAGGTCATGGTCGGTGCGGTGCTCACCCAGAATGCCGCCTGGACGAACGTCGAGCGCGCCATCGGCAACCTCGCGGCCGCCGGCTGTCTCGATGCCCGCCGGATCGCGGAGATGCCGTCGACGGAGCTCGCGGAACTGATACGCCCGTCGGGTTATTTCAACGTCAAGGCCATGCGGCTGCAGAACCTTTGCCGTTGGTACCTGGAGAAGGGCGGCGCGGAGCCGCTGAATGCCCTGCCGACCGATGCCCTGCGCCGCGAGGTCCTCGCCGTCAACGGCGTCGGTCCGGAGACGGCCGACGACATCGTGTTGTACGCGTTCGCGAGACCCGTTTTCGTCATCGACGCCTACACACGCCGCATCTTCTCGCGCCTGGGCCTTTGCCGGGGCGATGAATCCTATGAGGAATTGCGGCGCGTGTTCGAGCACGCGCTGCGGGGCGATGCCCCCCTGTACAACGAGTATCACGCGCTCATCGTCCGTCACGCCAAGGTTGCCTGCAAGACGAGACCGTTGTGCGGCAGCTGTTGCCTGGCGGAACTCTGCCCGCTCGCCGGCGGCGGCTGAGGCGCGCCGGCCGACCTTCGCTCCGCGCAAAGCCGCCGCGGGTTTCCCAG
>CAZTPK010000034.1:0-9854 GCA_964614765.1 uncultured Gammaproteobacteria bacterium | reverse complement strand
CCGCCGCCCCCCGGCGGCGCGGTGCTCAGGAATGTCCCGTGAGCTGCCGCCGCAGCTCGCGCTTGAGGATCTTTCCGGCGGCGGACACCGGCATGCTCTCCATGAAGACCACGCGCTTGGGCACCTTGTAGCGCGCAAGGCGCTCGCCTAGGAATTCGATCAGCTCCGCTTCGGTGACGGTGGCGCCGGTCTTCAGCACGACGCAGGCAACGCCGCACTCGCCCCAACGCGTATCCGGCACGCCCACCACCGCGCACATCTGCACGGCCGGATGATGGTAGAGCGCCGTCTCGATCTCCAGCGGATAGATGTTCTCGCCGCCGCTGATGAACATGTCCTTCTTGCGATCGACGATGTAGTAATAGCCGTCCGCATCCCGCCGGGCCAGGTCCCCGGTGTGCAGCCAGCCGTCCTTGTCGGTGACCGGGTGCCGGCGCCCGTCCGCGTC
The DNA here is from genome assembly GCA_964614765.1 of uncultured Gammaproteobacteria bacterium. GTDB lineage: Bacteria > Pseudomonadota > Gammaproteobacteria > JAJPIJ01 > JAJPIJ01 > JAJVHZ01. The sequence goes on along the minus strand of CAZTPK010000034.1, from coordinate 9,406 downwards.
GAAGTAACCGGAGCAGCACGACGGGCCGCGCAGCAGCAGCTCTCCGACCTCCCCGGGCCCGAGGGCGTCGCCATCCGGGTCGACGATGCGCGCGTCTACGAAGAAGTTCGGGCGGCCGATGGAACCGGCCTTGTGGATCGCGTCTTCTGGCGCCAGCGCGAATACGCCCGGGCCGAACTCGGTCATGCCGAAACCCTGCTTGAATCGCACCTGCTTCTCCGTCATGTAGCGGTCGACGAGCTCCAACGGCAGCGCCGCCCCGCCGCTGACGCAGAAGCGCAGCGAGCTCAGGTCGGCACGCTGCCAGTTCGGCGCGCGGGTGAGCATCTGGTACATGGTCGGCACGCCGGCGAACAGCGTGACCTTTTCCGCCTCGATCAATTGCAGCACGCGCTCGGCGTCGAACTGCCGCATGAGCACCGTCATGCCCCCCAGTATCACCTGCGGCAGGGTGTAGACGAATAGCCCGCCGGTGTGGAACAGGGGAAAGACGTTGAGGTAGATGTCGTCGTGATGGAGATCGTGGATCACGGTGTTCAGCGTGTTCCAAGCGATCATCCGGTGCGAAACGGCAGCGCCCTTCGGCACCCCTGTGGTGCCGCCGGTGAAGATCAGCGCCGCGATATCCTCCTCCGTGACCGCCTCGCAGCACACCGGCGCGCTCCTGCCGGACTGCAGCGCCGACTCGAACTGCAGACTGCCGTCGATGCCGTCACCGCTGATGTGCAGATAGTGGCCGATGGCGTGATTGGTGCCGGCGATGGTCCGCTGAAGCTCCGTGACGGCCTCGCGGAATTCGTCGCAGTAGATGAGCGCCCGCGGCCGCGTCTGCGCCACGATTGCCTCGATCTCGCGCCAGTGCAGCCGCCAGTTCAGCGCGGTGTGTATCGCCCCGAGCTTGCCACAGGCGAAAAAGCAGTCCATGTGCTCGATGCCGTCGCGCGCCAGGATGGCGACGCGATCGCCGTGTCCGATCCCGGCCGCATCGCGCAGCCAGTTCGCGAAGCGGTTGGCGCGTTCGTTGAGAACCGCGAACGTCAGGCGCCAGGCCGGCGACTTGCCGGCATCCACGATCCCGATGCGATCGGGCGTGTAAAGAGCGCGCCGCCCCAGGTAATCACCGATGTGCATGGATGCCCGCCCCGTGATACGAGGGACTACTCCTCCAGGACGTACTGACCCGGCGCCGCCATGAGCGGCGGGTGCCGCCGGTTGCCGATCGGCGGCGGCGCCCGCTTATCGCCCGACCGGGTCGCCAGCCACCTCACCCAGTCCGGCCACCAGCTGCCCTCGCGCGGCTGTGCGTGGGCGGCCAGCCACGCGTCGGCGTCGCGTTGCGCGCAGTCGCCGACCATGTACTGGTTGCGCCGCCCGCCGGCGGGGCACACCACCGAGGTGATGTGGCCCGCGCGCCCCAACACGAAGCGGGCGGCCCCCGGCACCAGGCGCGCCGAACGGTAGGCCGTCTGCCAGGGCACGATGTGGTCCTCGGCGCCGGCGACGAAATAGGCGGGACAGCGGATGCGGCCGAGATCGATCGGCGTGCCGAGCAGCGTCAGCGCGCCGGGCCTGCTGAGGTTGTTGCGGACGTACATGTTGTAGAGATAGTACTCCTGCATCGCCCTCGGCATGCGCGTGCCGTCGACGCTCCAGTGCATGAGATCGAGCGCGGGCGGCTCGCGTCCGAGGAGATAGTTGTTCACCACGAAGTTCCAGATGAGATCGTTGCTGCGCATCATCCGGAACACCGCGCTCAGCTCCTCGGGCGCAAGGTAGCCCTTCTCTTCCATGCGCCTTTGGACCTCGGCGAGCTGTTGCCGGTCAATGAAGACCGCTGTCTCCCCGACCTCCGAGAAGTCGAGCAGCGTGGTCAGGAAGGTCGCGCTCGCCACGCTGCCGTCGCCCTTCGCGGCCAGATGCGCCAGCATGATCCCGAGCAGGGTGCCGCCGATGCAGTAGCCCGCCACGTTGACCTTGCGGCTGCCGGTGATCGATTTCGCCGCCTTCATCGCCGCGAGCGCGCCCAGCCGCAGGTAGTCCTCGAGCCCGACGTCGGACTGCGACGCGTCGGGATTGCGCCAGCTGACCATGAACACCGTATGACCTTGCGCGACGAGGTACTCGACCAGGCTCATTCCCGGGCGGATATCGAGCACGTAGTAGCGATTGATCCAGGGCGGCAGGACGAGCAGCGGCACGGCGAAGGTCTTCCGCGTGGCCGGCGCGTACTGGATGAGCTCCATCAGCTCGTTGCGCAGGACGACCTGCCCCCGCGTCAGCGCCAGGTTCTCGCCCGGGCGGAAGCGCGCCGGCGGAACGACGGAGATCGCGCCCTGGCCGGCGTCGGCCAGCAGGTTGCGCAGCCCGCGCCGCAGGTTCTCGCCGGCACTTGCGATGGTCTCGCGTAACACCTCGGGATTGGTCGCCGGGAAGTTCGACGGACTGAGCGCGTCGAGCCATTGTCGCAGGTAGAAGCGCACACGCTGTCGCGTCGACGCGTCGAGGTCCAGCCGGCTGGCCGTATCCGACAGCCACCGCGACCACAGCTGGTAGGACTGTCGGAGGACGCTGAATGGCAGCGCCGTGTCCCAGTCTTCATCGCTGAAGCGGCGGTCGCGCGGCGGCGCGGGCAGAGGTGCCGGGGCGAGATCGCCGCTCAGCTGCCGTGCGGCCCAGAGGCCCAGCCGCAGTTGCTCCAGCGCGAGCAGGCTGATCTGCCGGTCGAGCAGGGCGGGTTGCGCGGCGAGCGTCTCGGAGAACTCGGCCCACGCCCGGCAGACCTCGGCGGGGTCCAACGGGAACAATCGCGACAGCGGCAGCTCCGACCATACCCGGCGCTGCCAATCGAGCCAATATCGCCCCCAGGCGCTTTCCGCCCACCGATCCCACAGGCCCGGGGAGGTGTCCGTCCGTGCCGCCTGCCCGCTTTCGACCGACGTGCTCATGGCGCCTCACGCGAAATGCGCGGCGAGGTCCAGGGTCGAGCGTGCGCCCACCTGCGGGAACTGCTCTTGCAGCCATTGCGTCGCATGGTCGCGGCCGCGGTCGCGCAGGTGGGTCAGGAACGACAGGCGCGCGTTGAAACGACTGTTGTGGCTCAGGGAGCTAAGCGACTCCTCGCCCTCGATGAGGTGCAGTTTCAGGCGCTTGATGCGCCGCTCCACCGGACCGAAGCCCCAGAGCTGCTCGGCCTGATGCTTGAGTTGGGCGATGCTCTGCATCTCCCGCATGAACGCGGTGTTGAAGGCCAGTTCGGTCATGTGTTCCCAGATCGCCTTGGCGCTGGTCGGGGTCTTCTCCCGCTGCAACGGGTGCAGCATCACGATGACGATGTCCTCGCTGCGGCAGTCGTAGATGAGCGGGAAGAGGGCGGGATTGCCGGAAAACCCGCCGTCCCAGTACGACTCCCCGTCGATCTCCACGGCGTGGTGCATCGACGGCACGCACGCCGAGGCGAGCATCGCCTCGACGCTCAGTTCGGCATTCTTGAAGATCCGTATGCGGCCATTGCTGACGCGCGTGGCCGCGATGAACAGCTTGATTGGGCAGTCCTGGCGCAGGCGATCGAAATCGATCAACTCCCGCAGGATCTCGCGGAGCGGATTGATGTCGAGGGGATTGACGACGTAAGGGGACAGCGATCGCGACAGCCCGATATAGGCCTGCATCCAGGCCGGCGGTTCGGCGCCGCCGCTGCCGCCGAGCAGGCTGAGCATCCCCGGACCGGGCATGTCGAACGGAGAGCGCTGCGCGACCATTGTCCAGAATCGCGCCAGGTCCTCACGAGCGGCATCGGGACCGCCGCGCAGCAGCCCCTGGGTCAGGGTGACCGCGTTCATGGCCCCTGAGCTCGTGGCGCTGATCCCCTCGATGCGCACGCGCCCGTCCTCGAGAAGTCGATCGAGCACCCCCCAGGTGAAGGCGCCATGGGCGCCGCCGCCTTGCAGCGCGAGGCTTACCTGCTTCTTGCTCTGCAACATACAACAATGCTGCATCACAGCATGACAGGGGTCAACCGAAATTATGTGACGGAATGCAGTACATGGGGTAACCGGTTGTAAGTTATTGAAAAAAGACCGTCTCGGCGTTTACCTTCAGCGCCGTGGTCGAGCGATCTTCCAGCGGTCTATCGCACTGATAAACAAGATTCATTTTCATCAAAAAAACGGGCCGGTTAGGCTGTGATCCATCGGAGGTTCCACAGCCCGGAGGACTAAATGGCCAAGACGATTACATTCGGTATCGTGCACTTCACCGTCGCCTTTTCCGTCGCCTACGTCATCAGCGGCGACGTGCTCGTTGGCGGGGCGATCGCGCTGGTCGAGCCGGCCATCAACACGGTTGCCTACTTTATCCACGAGCAGGCCTGGAGCCGGCATGTCCGGCGACGGCGCGCCCTGTTGTCGCGCGTGGCGGCGGCCTGCTAGCCGGTCCGCGTAGGGGAATCGCTCGCCCCGCCAGCGGGCGAGCTGGCCGCATCGCAAATTGATTTAGAAGCCCCCGATCGGTAAGCTTTGCGCCCTTTGTGGAGGAGGGCTCGGACGTGCGCCGCGCATTGGTTGCCGGAAACTGGAAGATGAACGGCACGCTCGGCTCCATCCGGGAGTTGATGGACGGGATCCTTCGGCAGGCCAATGACGTCAGCGGTGTCGACATTGCAGTCTGCCCTCCCTTCGTGTACCTCGCCACGGTGGCTGAGCTGGTTCGGCCGACGGCCATCGCGCTCGGCGGCCAGGATTGCTCGGCTCACGACAAGGGCGCCTACACGGGCGAGATCGCCGCGAGCATGCTCCGCGATGTCGGTTGCCGGTATGTGATCGTGGGACATTCCGAGCGACGCCAGTACCACGGCGAGTCCGACGACCTGGTGGCCCGCAAGTTCGCCAAGGCACTGGAGCACGGGCTGGTCCCTATACTCTGCGTGGGCGAGACACTGGCCGAGCGCGAGGCCGGCCAGACCGAGGCTGTCGTAGGCCGCCAGCTCGGTGCCGTGCTCGCCGTGAATACAGCGACCGCCTTCCTGCGGGCGGTCATCGCCTACGAGCCGGTGTGGGCGATCGGCACGGGTCGCAACGCAACTCCGGAGCAGGCCCAGTCCGTACACGCCTTTATCAGAGGGCAGGTCGCGGAACGCGATCAGGCGGCGTCGAGGGCCGTGAGCATCCTGTATGGGGGCAGTGTCAAAGGCGGTAACGCCGCCGAGCTGCTGGCCCAACCCGACATAGACGGCGGTCTGGTGGGGGGCGCCTCGCTGAATGCCGCCGAGTTCTTGACCATTTGTCGCGCCGCCGTCCCGGGAACGGGGCCGGCGCAGGGGTAACGATCCAATGATGTCGATGACGATTCTTCTCATAGTGCAGGTGTTGCTGGCAATCTCGATGATTGCGCTCATCCTGATCCAGCGCGGCCGCGGCGCGGACACCGGTGCGGCATTCGGCAGTGGCGCCTCGACCACCGTGTTCGGGGCGCGTGGTTCGGCGTCGTTCCTCACGCGCACGACCGCCATCCTCGCAATCCTCTTTTTCACCAACTGCTTCGCGCTGTCCTACCTGGCGGGCAAGACCACGCAGGGCAAGGAGAGCGTCATGAGCAGGATTGAGAGCGCCACGGTTCTCGAGGAAGCGGTGAAGAAGGCGGCGGGTGAGGCGGCCGGCGCGGGGGATGCCGCCGGCGGCGAGGTGCCGACGGCGGCCGCGGCGGCCGACGCCGAGGTGCCGACGGTGAAACCGGAGCCGCAGGTCGAGGCACCGGCGGAGAATGCCGGGAAGCCCACTGCACCGACGAACTGATTGGTGGTACTGTAGCGCCCCCGTCGCCGGATCAGCGGGCGACGGGTTCCGCATGCCGACGTGGTGGAATTGGTAGACACACCATCTTGAGGGGGTGGCGGGGCAACCCGTGTGAGTTCGAGTCTCACCGTCGGCACCATTCTTCCGACACCTCTGTCATCCGGCGAGTGATGATCCGAGATGATCGAGGATCGTCCGGCACCCTGCCCGGCGCCAGCGGCCGGCCTCGCGCCGCGTGCGGGGCGCCCTCCGAACACTGTCGCGTTTTCGCACACGCAGGCGCGCCGGATCTCCAGGGTCGCGGTTGCAACGCATCGGAGCCCGAAAAATTTAGATTGCGGCAGTCTGTTTTGCAGTACACTTGTATTGCACCGCAAACTGACGGTTTCGTGACAGAGGGGAGACGGGGCGGCGTGGCCGCGCCTGAGCCGCATGTTGGGTCAGTACCTGCCGATACTGGTGTTTATCTGCTTCGGCCTGCTGGTCGGGATCATCGCCATCGCATTGGGTTACCTGCTGGGACGCCGGGTACCCGATGACGAAAAAGACTCGCCGTACGAGTGCGGCTTCGAGGCCTTCGAGGACGCGCGCATGAAGTTCGACGTCCGCTACTACCTCGTTGCCATACTCTTCATCCTCTTCGATCTGGAAATCGCATACCTGTTCCCGTGGGCGGTCGTGCTCAAGGACATCGGCATGGACGGGTTCGTCGCCATGATGGTATTCCTGGGCGTGCTGGTCGTGGGCTTCGTCTACGAATGGAAGAAGGGTGCCCTCGAGTGGGAGTAGGCGATACCCGCCAGGCACCGATGAGGCGACGCGTATGGGCATAGAAGGGGTTCTCGAAAAGGGCGTGGTCACGACCACCGTGGACAAGGTGGTCAACTGGGCGCGCACCGGATCGCTGTGGCCCGTGACCTTCGGGCTTGCCTGCTGTGCGGTCGAGATGATGCACGCCGGCGCGGCGCGCTACGACCTGGATCGTTTCGGCATGTTCTTCCGTCCGAGCCCCCAGCAGTCGGACCTGATGATCGTGGCCGGCACGCTGGTGAACAAGATGGCCCCGGCGCTGCGCAAGGTCTACGACCAGATGGCCGAGCCCCGTTGGGTGATTTCCATGGGGTCCTGCGCCAACGGCGGCGGCTACTATCACTATTCCTACGCCGTGGTGCGCGGCTGCGACCGGATCGTGCCGGTGGACGTGTACGTGCCGGGCTGTCCGCCCACGGCCGAGGCGCTGCTGTTCGGCATCGTTCAGTTGCACAACAAGATCAGGCGCACCAGCACCATCGCTCGTTAGGCCGCCCTGCATGCCGCTATCCCCGGAAGAATTGAAGGCCGCGCTGCAGCAGCGGTTTCCCGAATCGAGCGAGCACGTGCGCGTGGCGCTCGGTCAGGTGACGCTGGAGGCGTCGCGCGACCTTTGGGCCGAGACGGCCCGGATACTGCGCGACGAGGACCCGTTCGCATTCGAGCAGCTCATTGACGTGTGCGGAGTCGATTACTCGACCTACGGGCAGAGCGACTGGGAGACCAACCAGGCCTCCGCCGCCGGCTTCAGCCGCGGGGTCGGCGCCGGCGGCACCATGCCGACGTGGCGCGGCGAGCGTTTCGCCGTGGTCTATCACCTGCTTTCGTACCGGCACAATCACCGGCTGCGGGTCCGCGTCTTCCTGGAGGGAGAACCCCCGCGCGTGGACAGCGTGGTGTCGATATGGAACTCGGCGGACTGGTTCGAGCGCGAGGCCTTCGATCTCTTCGGCATCCTGTTCGAAGGGCATCCCGATCTGCGCCGCATCCTGACGGACTACGGCTTCATTGGACACCCGTTCCGCAAGGATTTCCCGCTCGAAGGCAACGTCGAGGTCCGCTACGACCCGGACAAGAAGCGCGTCGTCTACCAGCCCGTCACCATCGAGAACAGGGTGCTCGTTCCCCGCGTCATTCGCGCGGACGAACGCTACGAGGACGCGCGCAAGCTTAGCGGCCGCTGACCGTCATGCGCGAGATACGCAACATGACCCTGAACTTCGGGCCGCAGCACCCCGCGGCGCACGGCGTGCTGCGCCTGGTGCTGGAGATGGACGGGGAGGTCATAGAAAGGGCCGACCCGCACATCGGCCTGCTGCACCGGGGCACGGAGAAGCTGGCCGAGAGCAAGCCTTACAACCAGAGCATCGGGTACATGGACCGGCTGGACTACGTGTCCATGATGTGCAACGAACACGCCTATGTGATGGCCATCGAGAAGCTCCTCGGGATCTCGCCGCCGAAGCGCGCGCAATACATACGCGTGATGTTCGACGAGATCACGCGCCTGCTGAATCACCTGCTTTGGCTGGGATGCCACGGGCTGGACATCGGCGCGATGACCATGTTCATTTACTGCTTTCGCGAGCGCGAGGACCTCATGGACTGCTACGAAGCGGTCTCGGGCACGCGCATGCACGCGACCTATTACCGGCCGGGCGGCGTCTATCGAGACCTGCCGGCGCAGATGCCGCAGTACCATGCCTCGCGTTTCCGCAGCGAGGCGGAGATCAGAAAGCTCAACGAGAACCGCCAGGGTTCATTGCTCGATTTCATCGAGAACTTCACCACCCGGTTCCCGGCCTGCGTCGACGAGTACGAGACCCTGCTCACCGACAATCGCATCTGGAAGCAGCGCACGGTGGGCATCGGGGTGGTGTCGCCGGAACGCGCGCTGCAGCTCGGCTTCACCGGGGCGATGCTGCGGGGTTCCGGCATCGAGTGGGATCTGCGCAAGAAACAGCCCTACGAGGTGTACGACGAGCTCGATTTCGACATACCCGTTGGTGTCAACGGCGACTGCTACGACCGCTACCTGGTGCGCGTGGAGGAGATGCGGCAGTCAAACCGCATCATCAGGCAGTGCGTGGACTGGCTGCGCGCCAATCCCGGCCCCGTCATTCTCGACGATCACAAGCTCACGCCGCCGCGGCGGGAGGAGATGAAAGGCGACATGGAGTCGCTCATCCACCACTTCAAGCTGTTTACCGAGGGATATTGCGTGCCCGAGGGCGAAGTCTACGCGGCGGTCGAGCACCCCAAGGGGGAATTCGGGATCTACTTGATCTCGGACGGCGCGAACAAGCCGTATCGTGTCAAGATCCGCGCGCCGGGTTTCGCGCACCTGGCCGCGATGAACGAGATGGCGAAAGGCCACATGCTGGCCGACGTCGTCGCCATCATCGGCAGCCAGGACATCGTATTCGGCGAAATCGACCGTTGAACAAGAACAGACCATGCAAGGGGAAACTGGCAGCAGATTGTCCGACCACGCCCGTCATGTGATTGACGGGTGGCTGGCGAAGTATCCTGCCGACCGCAAGCGCTCGGCCGTACTCGCCGCCTTGCGCGAGGTGCAGCACGAGAACGGCGGCCACCTCACCGTGGACCTGATGGACGCGGTCGCGGCCTATCTCGAGCTTCCGAACATCGCCGTCTACGAGGTCGCCAGTTTCTACTCGATGTTCGAGCTGCAGCCGGTCGGGCGCAACAGCGTCTCGGTATGCACCAACGTCTCGTGCATGCTGTGCGGCGCGGACGACATCGTGGCGCACATCGAGCGCAAGCTCGGCATCAAGACCGGCGAG
>CAZTPK010000033.1:0-10570 GCA_964614765.1 uncultured Gammaproteobacteria bacterium | reverse complement strand
GTACCAGCACCTGTCGAACGCCTCGATCGGCGACTCCAACCCCGGCATCAACTTCCATCTGCTGCGCCTCGGGTACCATTTCTAGGCCGCGATCCGGTCCGGCGCGGATGCGCCAGGGGGCGGTCGGGATGATCCCCGTCAAGCGGCAACCCCGGGTTGCGCGTAGATTTTCATTCATGCGCTTCACCAGCTCGCACGCGCGCGACGACGCATGACTGCCTTCGCTGCCGCCACGGCGGTCATAGACCGCGCCATCGAAAACGCCGAAGGGCCGCTGCCGCCGCCATTCCTGGTCGAGTTCCTGCTCGGTCCGTGGCGGCGCTTCCTCGCGGCCGTCTACCACGACGAGGGGCCGAGCAGCCGGGACTGGGAGCTGGCCCAGCACGCGACGGATCTGCTGCTGTGGAGCATCGCCCCCAAGGCCACGGAGTCGGAGAAGGCCGCCCTCGGCAGCGCGCTGAAGGCACTGGTGGAGGCCGTGCGCCGTTCGATGGATGTCGCCGGCTGGGACGGCAACGCGCAGTCGGCCTTCCTCCGGCAGCTGCGGGAGTGGCACCTGCAGCTCATCAGGCGGGAGGTTCCCTCGCCGCCGCCCGGTGCGAAGCAGCCGCCGCTCGGGGAGGTCCCGCGGCAGCCGTCGGACGCGAACGCGCCGGTCGATCTCGCCGATACCGTGCACCTGGACGTCACCGATCCCCACTATCGCGCCTATCTCGACATGCTCAACCACGCGATCATGGAGAAGATCGAGCTCTGAACCCGGCCGTTGCCGGCCAGGCGGAGCTTGTCCATGAGTGCCCGGTGTCCACAGTTTGGCGCGGCACGGTGTCTGGTGCGGTTCGCCCGGCGATCAATCGGGCAAGTCTTGATACAGGCGGCTTTCCACGCCGCAGCCAAGTTACCTGCCGGGCAGAGTACTGACCCCGCGAGCGGCAGCCACCCGAGCCTCGGTCAACCGCGCTCGCGTCGCAATCAAATGGCGAATCTGAAGGTCGAAGGCAGCCTATGCCGCGGCCTCGCCCTCCGCCGGACAGAGTATCACCGCCGCGAGCGGCGGCATGACCAGCCGCAGCGAGCAGGGCATGCCCATGGCCGGGACGTCCTCGGCGCACAGGCTGCCGAGATTGCCGAGATTGCTGCCGCCGTAGAGCGCGGAGTCCGAGTTCAGCACCTCGCGGTAGAGCCCGCCTGCCGGCACGCCGACGCGATAGTCCATGCGCGGCACGGGGGTGGCGTTGATGGCGACGACGGCGTGCGTCGACTCGTCCCGCCGCAGGTAGGCCAGGCAGGAATGCAGCGCGTCGTTGCAGTCCAGCCACTGGAATCCGCGCTGCTCGAAGTCAAAGCGATGGAGGGCGGGCAGCTCCCGGTAAAGGCGGTTCAGATCCCGCACCAGCCGCAGGATGCCCTCATGGGCGGGCTGCTGCAGCAGCTGCCAGGGCAGGGCGGCGCGAAAGTCCCACTCGCTGTCCTGGCCCAGCTCGCAGCCCATGAACATCAGCTTCTTGCCCGGCTGCGTGTACTGATACGCGAGCAGCAGGCGCAGGTTGGCATAACGCTGCCAGGCATCGCCGGGCATGCGCGTGAGCAACGAGCCCTTCATGTGTACCACCTCGTCGTGGGAGAAGGGCAGGATGAAGTTCTCGCTGTAGGCGTACAGCTGGCCGAAGGTCAGCTTGTCGTGGTGGTGGCGGCGGTGCACGGGGTCGAGCTTGAAGTAGTCGAGCGTGTCGTGCATCCAGCCCATGTTCCACTTCATGCTGAATCCCAGCCCCCCGCCGTCGACCGGTCGCGACACCAGCGGCCACGCCGTGGATTCCTCGGCGATGACCAGGGCGCCGGGGAATTGATCGTGCACGACGGTGTTCAGCTCGCGCAGGAAGGCGATTGCCTCGAAGTTCTCGCGGCCGCCCCGGAAGTTGGGGAGCCATTCGCCCGCTGGCCGCGAGTAGTCCCGGTAGATCATGGAGGCCACGGCATCCACGCGCAGGCCGTCGACGTGGAACTCCTCCAGCCAGTAAAGCGCGCTCGCGAGCAGGAAGTTGCGCACCTCCGGCCGGCCGTAGTCGAAGACGTAAGTGCCCCAGTCGCGATGCTCGCCGAGCCGCGGGTCGGCATATTCGTACAGCGGCTGTCCGTCGAAGCCGGCGAGCGCGTAGTCGTCGCGCGGAAAATGCCCCGGCGCCCAGTCGAGGATGACGCCGATGCCGCAATCGTGGCAGTGATCGACCAGCCACCGAAGATCGTCCGGGGTGCCGTAGCGGCTGGTCGGCGCGTAGTAACCCGTGCTCTGGTAGCCCCAGGAGTCGTCGAGGGGGTGCTCGGTGAGCGGCAGCAGCTCGATGTGCGTGTATCCAAGGGCGCTCACGTGCGCGGCGAGCGCGCGCGCCAGTTCGCGGTAGTTCAGGAAGCCGCCATCCTCGCGCCGCCGCCACGAGCCGGCGTGAACCTCGTAGATCGAAAGCGGCGCATGCAGCCAGTCCTGCGCGCGCCGCCGCCTCATCCAGTCCCCGTCCTTCCAGCGATGCGCGGCTTCCGGGGTGACCACGGCTGCCGTGGCCGGCCGCAACTCGAAGGACCTGCCGTACGGGTCCGTCTTCAGGAACGGCGCCGGCGCGGCGGGGTGCCGCAGCTCGAACTTGTAGCGGCAGCCGTCGGCGACCGCGGGTACGAACCGCTCCCAGACACCGCCCTCGCGGCGGGTCATGGGATGCGAGCGGCCATCCCAGCCGTTGAAGTCGCCCACCACGCTCACGGCCTGCGCGTTGGGCGCCCAGGTGGCGAACAGCACGCCGTCGCTGCCGTCGACCTCGCGGCGATTCGCGCCCAGGTAGCGGAAGACGTGCCAGTGGTGACCCTGGTGGAACAGGTGCAGGTCGTAGTCGGGGATCGCCCCGCCCGGCGCAGCGCCCGCCGTCATTCGCGCTGCGCCTCCGGGACGGTGGCCGGCGGGCGCGTCCGCAGCAGCAGGAAGACAGCGAAGCTCGCCACGACGATGAGCGCGAGCCGCTGGTAGACCGCGATCGGAAACCGCGTCAGCAGCAGCATGCACAGGCTCACGCCCAGGTAAGGCACGATGCGCGGCGCCGTGAACCGGCCGGGAGGCGCCGGCTGCCTGCGGCGCGTGAGGATCGCGCTCAGGTGCACGAACATGAAGACGAGCATCAGTATCGCCCCCGTCGTCTGCGCCAGCACCGTCACGCTGCCGCTCGCGACCAGCAGCAGCGAGAACACCCCGGTCAGCACGATCGTCACCCACGGGGTGCGCCGGGTGCCGTGCAGGCGCGTGAGAGCGGCGGGCAGCAGGCGCTGGCGCGCCATTCCGTAGAGCAGGCGCGAGGCCATGATGCTGTTGGCGAGCGCGGTGTTGCTGATCGCCACGATTGCCACCACCGCGAACAGCGGCTTCGGCACGGCGTGGCCCGCCCGCACGAGCACCTCGAGCAGCGGGCGCTCGGTGGCGGCCGCCTCCGCCGGCGTCATCGTCCACAGCACGACCGCGACCACGAGCAGGTAGATCACGGTGCTGACCAGGACGGCGATGAGCAGCGCCCGCGGGATGTCGCGGGTCGGATCCTTGGCCTCCTCGGCGAGGTTGACGAGATCCTCGAAGCCGACGAAGGCGTAGAAGGCGAGCGTGACGCCCGCCAGCAGCGCGGCAGTATCGAGATCCGGCTCCAGCGCGCGCGCCAGCTGCACGGGCTCGTGGGTGGACAGCGCGTAACGCATGCCGACGACGATGACGAGGAGCAGTCCGGTCAGCTCGATCGCCGTCAGCACGTTGTTGGTGCGCGCGGAGTGCTTGATGCCGACATAATTCAGCGCCGTCAACGCGGCGATCAGCAACAGGGCCGCGAGCAGCGCCGGCAGCGCCACGAAGACCTCGAGGTAGCCGTGGAACGCCAATGCCGCGGTGGCCGCGGAGGTGATGCCGCTGGTCAGCACCAGCATGCCGACCAGGAAGGGCCAGAATGGATGCCTGAAGGCGTCGGCGGTGTAGGCGGAAGCGCCGGCGCTGTGGGGGATGCGCGCCGCGAGCTCGGCGTAGCTCAGTCCGGTGACGAGTGCAAGCACCCCCGAGACGACGAAGGCGAGCGTGGTATCGGTGCCGGCGCTGCCGGCCACCTTGCCGACCAGCGCGTAGATGCCGGCGCCGAGGATGTCGCCGATGCCGTAGACGACCAGCACGCCGAGTCCGAGGTGCCGGGCCAGGGTATCGTTGTTCATCGGCCCAATCGCGGGCCTGATCGCGCGGATGCGGGCATGCGTGGCGACTCCTCCGTCTGCGCCGGGATGTTAACATGCGCTACGTATCGACACGTCCGGGAGTGGGGGCCATGCCGGAACGCACCGGCCAGCGCTTTGTCAGCCGACTGACCCGCAACACCGTCGCGCTCGTGCTCGCGGGCGGGCGAGGTGATCGCCTCAAGGATCTGACGCGCTGGCGCGCCAAGCCGGCGGTGCCCTTCGGCGGCAAGTTCCGGATCATCGACTTTCCGCTCTCCAACTGCGTCAATTCCGGCATACGCCGCATCGCGGTGCTGACCCAGTACAAGGCCCACTCGCTGATCCGGCATCTCCAGCACGGCTGGGGATTCCTCAAGCACGAGCTCAACGAGTTCGTCGAGATCCTTCCGGCCTCGCAGCGCATCGACAACGAGTGGTACGCCGGCACCGCCGACGCGATCTACCAGAACCTCGACATCCTGCGGACGTTCAGGCCGGCGCACGTGCTCGTGCTCGCCGGCGATCACGTCTACAAGATGGACTACGGACCGATGCTGGCGTTTCACGCCGAGCACAAGGCGGACCTCACCGTGGGCTGCGTGGAGGTCCCGCTCGCCGAGGCGCGGGGTTTCGGCGTCATGGCGGTGGACGCGAACTGGCGCGTGACCGACTTCCGGGAGAAGCCGGACGAGCCGAGGCCGATGCCCGGGCGCGAGGACATCGCGTTGGCCTCGATGGGCATCTACGTGTTCAACACCGGTTTCCTGTTCGAGCAGCTCATCCGCGACGCGGACACCGCGAAGTCCACGCACGACTTCGGCAAGGACCTCATCCCGGCGGTCGTCGACCGCTACGCCGTGCATGCGTATCCGTTCAAGCGCGGCCCCCACGGCGAGCCGGCGTACTGGCGCGACGTCGGCACCGTGGACGCGTACTGGGACGCCAACATCGAGATGGTGTCGGTGACGCCGGTGCTCAATCTCTACGACAGCGACTGGCCGATCCTCACCTATCAGGAGCAGCTGCCGCCCGCGAAGTTCGTGTTCGACGACGAGAGCCGGCGCGGCATGGCCGTGGACTCCATGGTCTCCGGCGGCTGCATCATCTCCGGCGCGGTGGTGCGCCGGTCGCTGCTGTTCTCCAGCGTGCACGTGGAATCCTACTCGGAGCTGCAGGATTGCGTGGTGCTGCCGGCGGTTCGGATCGGGCCCCACTGCCGGCTGAACCGCTGCGTCGTGGACAAGGGCTGCGTGATCCCGCCGAACACGGTCATCGGACACGATCCCGCCGACGATGCGAAGCGCTTCCACGTCTCGCCATCCGGGGTCGTGCTGGTCACCCCCGAGATGCTCGGGCAAGACCTGCATCACGTGCGGTGAGGCAGCGCATGTCCTCGCCGCGTCTGCGAGTCGTCCTGTGCTGGCACATGCACCAGCCCTGGTATTGGGATCCGGTCACGGAGCGTTACGAGCTGCCTTGGACCTACCTGCACGCCATCAAGGACTATGTCGACATGGCGGCGCACCTGGAGGCCGTCCCGGGCGCGCGCGCGGTGTTCAATTTCACGCCGACCCTGCTGGAACAGCTCAACGACTACGAGAGCAGGATCGGCGCGGCGCTCGCGCATGGCGCGGACATCCGCGATCCCCTGCTCGACTGCCTGCGCGCGCAACGCCTGCCGGAGGAGATCGAGGCGCGTCTCACGCTCGTCCGCGCCTGCCTGCGCGCCAACGAGCAGAATCTGATCCTGCGTTTCCCGACCTACGCGCGCCTCGCGGAACTCGCCCGCCGCTGCCTCGGCGCGCCGGCGCTGTGCATGTACCTGAACGAGCAGTTCATGGCGGATCTGCTCGTCTGGTATCACCTGGCGTGGATGGGCGAGACCGTGCGCGGGGACCCGCGCCTGCGGCGGCTGCTCGAACGCGAGAGCGGCTACACCCATGCCGACCGCATGGAGCTGCTGACGGTGATCGGCGAGTTGATCGCCGGCATCATACCCCGCTACCGGCGCCTGGCCGCCAGCGGGCAGGCGGAGCTGTCGGTGACGCCCTACGCCCATCCCATCGCCCCGCTGCTCATCGATCTCACCGCCGCGCGCGCCGCCCTGCCGGCCGTGCAGCTGCCGGCCGCGGCCGCCTACCCGGGAGGCGCGGAGCGGGCGCGCTGGCACATCGACAAGGCGTTGCTGGTGTTCGAGCACGTGTTCGGCTATCGGCCGCAGGGTTGCTGGCCGGCCGAGGGCGGCGTCAGCGGGCCGCTGCTGGCCATTCTCGATGAGTTCGGGTTCAAGTGGGCGGCGACCGGGCAGGGCGTGATGGGACACTCCGTCGCGCGCGCCGGGGGCGAGAGTCTGCAGGCCTGCGCCTATCGCGTCCCGGGCTCCTCGGTGGCGTGCTTCTACCGCGACGACGGTCTTTCGGATCGGATCGGCTTCACCTATGCGAAGTGGCACGCCGACGATGCCGTCAACGATCTCATCGCGCATCCGCACAACATCAAGCGCAACCTGCACGATCCGCAGACCTCGGTGGTGCCCATCGTTCTCGACGGCGAGAACGCCTGGGACCACTATCCGCAGAACGCCACCTATTTCCTGAGCGCGCTTTACCGGCGCCTCAGCGAGGATCCGGAGCTCGAGCTGTCCACGTTCTCCGACGCCCTGCGTTTCGGCGTCTCGGTGCAGCCGCTGCCGGGGCTCGTCGCCGGCAGCTGGATCTACGGGACGTTCTCGACCTGGATCGGCGAGGCCGACAAGAACCGCGCGTGGGACTGGCTGGCGCAGGCCAAGCAGGCCGTCGACGAGGTCTTCGCCGTGGGCGCGCTCGCCACGGACGTGCGCCGCGAAGTGGAGCAGCAGCTGGCCATCTGCGAGGGTTCCGACTGGTTCTGGTGGTTCGGCCCGCTGCATGCCCGCGAGACGGTGCTGGAGTTCGACCGACTGTTCCGGCACCAGCTTCTGAAGCTGTACCAGATGATCGGCGTGCGTGCGCCCGACTATCTGCAGCAGCCGCTCGGCGCGGGCGGCAGCGGCTCGGGCGGCGCGGTCATGTTGCCCGCCAACTAGGCTCGATGGGCGCGCCGGCAGGCGACATGGGCGCGGCACTCGGGCGACGTCGGGCCGGGGTGCTGCTGCATCCCACGTCCCTGCCGTACGCCGCGGACGAGGGCGCGCTCGGACCGCACGCGTACCACTTCGTCGACTTTCTGCGCGGCGCCGGCCAGCGGCTCTGGCAGGTGTTGCCCCTGCACCCGCCGCACGTCGATCGCAGTCCCTACAACGCCTGTTCGGCCTTCGCGGGCGATCCGATGCTGGTCAGCGCCGAGCTGGCCGCGGAGTGGGGGTGGATCGCCAAGGCGCCGTCGGCGGCCGTCGGCGCGGCGCCGGCGCAATGGCGCACGGAGCTTGGCGACACCTTCGAGCGCCGCGCGCACGAGGAGGACTTGCAACGCTACGAGTCGTTCTGCCGCCAGAACGCCGACTGGCTCGACGACTACGCGTTGTACGCCACGCTGCGCGCGGAGTACGCGCGGCCATGGACCGAGTGGCCGGCGCGCCTGCGCGATCGCAATCCCGGCGCACTCGCCGATGCCCGGCGCCGGCATGCCGCGGAGATACGCCGCCAGCGCGTCCTGCAGTTCGCGTTCTTTCGCCAGTGGCAGGCGCTGCGCGACTACGCCGCGAGCCGCGACGTCGCGTTGTTCGGCGACATTCCGATCTTCGTCGCGCCGGACAGCGCCGATGTCTGGACGCACCGCGACCTCTTCAAGCTCGATGCGGTGGGCACGCCGACAGCGGTGGCGGGATGCCCGCCGGATTACTACTCCGCGACCGGCCAGCATTGGGGCAATCCGCTGTACGACTGGGCCCGGATGCGGGCCGACGGCTATCGCTGGTGGGAGCGCAGGCTGGCGCTGCAGTTGCGCATGTTCGACCTGGTGCGCATCGACCACTTCCGCGGCTTCGACGCCTCCTGGGAGATCCCCGCCACGGCGGCGACCGCGGCGGAGGGCCGCTGGACGCCGGGGCCGGGCGCGCATTTCTTCGATGCGATGCGCGCGGCCCTGCATGAGCTGCCGATCGTCGCGGAGGACCTGGGCGTCATCACCGATTCGGTGCATGCGCTGCGCGACCGCTACGGCTTCCCCGGCATGCGCGTGCTGCAGTTCGGGTTCGACGGCAACCCGAACAATCCGCACCTGCCGCACGAGCACCTCGCCAACGCCGTGGTCTACACCGGCACGCACGACAACGACACGACGCTCGGCTGGTACCGCTCGCTGCCCACGGACCTGCAGGCGCGGGTGCAGGACTATTTTGCCTGCGGCGCCGCCGACATGCCGTGGGCGATGATCCGCGCCGCGCTGGCCTCGACCTGCCGGCTGGCGGTGGTGCCGATGCAGGACGTCCTCGGTCTGGATGGCGCGCACCGCATGAACACCCCCGGCACGACCACCGGCAACTGGACCTGGCGCTTCCAGTGGGAGCAGCTCACCCCGGAGATCGTCGAGCGCCTGCGGCGCCTGACCGCGCTTTACGGCCGCGCCTGAGGGCCGCCGCGGGAGGCCGTCTCGCCGGCTTGCGGCGATTATCCATTGCGGCTATCGTTCCGCGCGATTGCGGCTATCGTTCCGCACGGCGCGGGGAGGCGTCGCGCGGCACGCCGGGGGAGCCTCGTCCCCACGATCAGACCAATAATTCCAGGGGCAGGAAACGCATGTCGACTTCCATTTCGAATCGCTACGGCCGGGACCTGCTGGCATCGGTCGTGGTTTTTCTCGTCGCCCTGCCGCTGTGCATGGGCATCTCCATCGCCTCCGGCCTGCCGCCGACCGCCGGCATCATCACCGGCATCGTCGGCGGCATCGTGGTCGGTTCCTTGTCCGGTTCTCCCCTGCAGGTGAGCGGACCCGCCGCCGGGCTGACCGTGCTGGTGCTGCAGCTGGTGCAGCAGCACGGCGTGGAGATGCTCGGCGTGATCGTGCTGTTCGCCGGCCTGCTGCAGTTCGCCGCCGGCGTGTTCAAGATGGGACAGTGGTTCCGGGCGGTATCGCCGGCGGTGATCCACGGCATGCTCGCCGGCATAGGCGTGCTCATCTTCGCCTCGCAGTTCCACGTGATGCTGGACCGGAGGCCGATCGGCACCGGCGTCCAGAATCTGCTCGGCGTGCCCGAGGCCCTGGTCGAGGTGCTGACGGCCGGCGGCCCGCAGCTGACGGCCGGCGGCATCGGCCTGCTCACCATCGTGACGATCGCGCTGTGGGGATCGCTCGCGCCGAGATCCTGGCGCGTGATCCCGGCACCGCTGGTGGGCGTGCTGGTGGCCGTCGCCACCGCCGTGCTCCTGCGGCTGGACGCGATCCACTACGTCGACGTGCCCGACAACATCTGGGAGGTGGCCATCTTCCCCACCACCGAGCGGTTGGCGCGCATCCTCGAGGCGCCGATCCTGATCGGGGCTGTCTCCATCGCCTTCATCGCCAGCGCCGAGACGCTGCTCTGCGCGACGGCCGTCGACCAGATGCATCGCGGCCCGCGCACGAAGTACGACAAGGAGCTCACGGCGCAGGGCGTCGGCAACACGCTGTGCGGCATGCTGGGCGTGCTGCCCATGACCGGGGTCATCGTGCGCTCGAGCGCGAACGTGGAGTCCGGCGCGCAGACCCGGATGTCGGCGATCGTGCACGGCGTCTGGCTGCTGCTTTTCGTCAGCGTACTGCCGTTCACGCTGCGCTACATCCCGGTGTCGGCGCTGGCGGCGGTGCTGGTGTACACCGGCTACAAGCTCGCCTATCCGAAGGTGGTTCCGACGCTGCTCAAGTTCGGCAAGACCGAGGTGGCGATCTACCTGATCACCATCGTGACCATCGTGATGACCAACCTGCTCGAGGGCGTGCTGATCGGGCTGGGCCTGTCGCTGCTCAAGCTGCTGTACGCCTTTTCGCACCTGGTGATCCGCAGGCAGGACAGCGACGACGGGAAACGCACGGACATGCACCTGGCGGGCGCGGCGACGCTCATACGCCTGCCGAAGCTGGCCGCGGCGCTGGAGGAGCTGAAGCCCGGCGCGGAGGTGCACGTGCACATCCAGGATCTGGACTACATCGATCACGCCTGCCTGGATCTGCTCACCAACTGGGATCGTCAGCACAAGGCCACCGGCGGATCGCTGAACATCGAGTGGGAGGAGCTTTCCGACAAGTACCACCAGCGCCGCGCGGCCAACGTGCGCGCGGCGCAGCAGAACGCGAAGCCGGCGGCATGAGCGTGATCGCGCGCGCGGCGGCCGTCTCGATCCTGCTGGCCGGCGTGCCGCCGCCGCCGGCGGCGCGCGCCGAGCTCGAG
>CAZTPK010000032.1:0-10790 GCA_964614765.1 uncultured Gammaproteobacteria bacterium | reverse complement strand
GGCCATCAGGCGCAGCAGCCGGCCGCGCCTGGCCTCCAGCGCCGTGAACCATGCAATGGTTTTGGTTTGTCTCCACATACGGTAGGCTGGCCTCTGCGATGAATCATACCGCAATCCATTCCGGCCGCCCGCCGCGGTTCATGGCGCGTTCGCGCCATCGCGCCGTCCGCGCATCGCGGTCCCCGGGCGCCCGGTCCGCAACCCGGCATCGCCGCAATGCTCATGGAATCGGTCCGCGAATCGCGCTGGCGTAGCCGACAGCGCCCGGCCACCAGCCTGGTGCTGCGGTTCGTGGCCCGGTACGAGAACGTCCTGCTCGGGGCGATGCTGTTGTTCCTGCACGTCGCCACCTCCTGGGGTTTCGCCAGTCCCCTGTCGCGCTCGCTGATGCTCGTGCATCTCGGGCTGTTCATGTTGTGGCAGCCCATCTGGCGGGGCGATCGCCGGCTCGACCTCGTGGACGCGGGCGTGTTCATGGCGTTCACGGTCGGCTTCGTGGTGCTGTTGAACGGCTGGCTGCTGGCCTGCTGGCTGATCCTCATCATCGGACTGGTCGGCGGCCGCACGATCACCTCGCAATCCGAACGCGTCGTCTACATGCTGACGCTGCTGTTCCTCATTTCCAAGCTGCTGGTGGTCGTCGTGCCGCTGCTGTTCCCCGCGCGCAGCATGCCGGAGACCGTGACCTCCATATTCCAGTACGGGCTGCTGGCGCTGCCGCTGGTGATCGCCTTCATGCCTTCAGCGCCGTCGAGGATGCGCAGCTCTCACTCCGTGGATCTCTTCCGCGGCGTGACCGCCTCGCTGATGGCGGCGCTGGTCGCGCTGGGCAGCGTCGTCACGATGTACAGAAACGACGCCGATTACGCCGACGCCCTGATCGCGGCCAGCCTGGCGCTGGGCGCCTTCCTGTTCGCGCTCAGCTGGCTGCTCACCCCGGGAACGGGCGCGGGCGGACTGGCCGCCCTCTGGGAGCGGTCGCTGCTGAACATCGGCACGCCGTTCGAGGAATGGCTCACGGACCTGGCCGACATCGCCGACGAGCAGCGCACACCCTCGCAGTTCCTCACGGCGGCGATGCGCGCCCTGGTCGGGCTGCCCTGGGTGAGCGGCGTGGAGTGGCAGGCCGAGGAGAGCGAGGGCCTGGCCGGCCAGCGCACGCGTCACGCCATGGACCTGAACACGCCCGGGATCTCGATGCGGTTGTACGTGCAGCGCGAGCCGAGCCCGACGCTGCTGCTGCACGGCAGGCTGCTGGTGCAGTTGCTGGGGCACTTCCACATCGCCAAGCAGCGCGAGCAGGAGCTCTCGCGCCAGGCGCATCTGCAGGCCATCTACGAGACCGGGGCGCGCGTGACGCACGACATCAAGAACCTGCTGCAGTCACTGCAGACGATGACTCTGGTCATCAGCCAGGAGCAGGCGACGCTCAAGGACGGCGAGCGCCGGCGCTCGGCGCGCACGCAGCACTTCATCGAGCAGCAGCTGCCGGTGGTGACCCAGCGCCTGCAGCTCGCCCTCGACAAGCTGCAGTCGCCCACCAAGGTCGGCCTGGAGCAGCAGCCCCTGAGCGCGTGGTGGGACGCCCTGCAAACGCGGCACCAGGGGACCGGCGTGGAGCTGCAGGGGCGCATCACCCGCGATCCGCTGGTGCCCGCCGACCTGTTCGACAGCGTGGTCGAGAACCTGCTGGAGAACGCGCGCCAGAAGCGCCAGCTCGAACCGGACATGGAGATCAGCGTGGTGGTGGAAAGCAGCGAGTCGGACCTGCGGGTGACGGTCACGGACAGCGGCGAGCGGGTGCCCGAGGACATCGCGCACGGATTGCTGCGCCGGCCGGTGCCGTCGCGCACCGGCCTGGGGATTGGGCTGTACCAGTCCGCCCGGCAGGCGGAGATGCTCGGCTACAGCCTCTCGCTGGCGCGCAACGAGGACGGATTCGTCAGCTTCGAGCTGCGCCGGCGGCCGGACCTCTCGGCGACGGATCAGTACAGCCTTTTCGATAGCGAAGCTCACAGGGGCGGCTACGACCGTGGCAAGGATCTCTCGACCAAGCCATGAACGAGGTCGACCTCAGGATATCTGCAACGGCGAATACATGCCTGCCGCCAAGCGTGGTCAACGGACATGCGACACCCGTTGCTCCCGTCTCCCTACCCTTAGGGTAACCGACCACCGACCACCATCCTGTTCTTGAGGACATTTGGCGAAATCCAGAGCACTACGTCATCGAACTCTTGCGCCACATCGCGACTGAACGTCTTCGAAATGAATGTGGTGTCGCCGTCGGCGTTCTCAGCCTCATGGACCGATAACGCACCACCAACCGTTAGGGCCGGGTCGTTCTCATTCTTGCCTGCGGAAAAAACCACCGCGGGCACAGTAGCGAGCAATGCGCCATTTGCGTCATTCACGTCAATGTTGCCGGTGTCGCAGAGATTGAAGGATGATTGCGCCGCTGCCGTGGTGCAGGTTCCGCTCGTTCCTGACGGAGGATTATCGGCAAAAATCAACGTCACCCGGTAGGCATAGGGATTTCCCCATGGATCCTGAGCGGGCGCCTCGAGTACTCGCCACGGGAGCGTCCCATCGGGACGAACGCACGCCCCGGCACCGTCTCTGTTCTCGTCACCATCAGGAACCGGATCGGTGTCCGGGCATGGCAGCCGACCATTGGTCAGGACGAACCCATAGATCGATTCCTTTATCTCGGAGAGCTCGTCCTGCGCCCTCTGGCGCTCGCCAGCCTCAAGCCGCGTGGCAAGCGGCCCCAGAATGCTTGCAAGAAGCAGCGCAAGGATCACGAGCACAACGGCGATCTCCACAAGTGTGAAGCCGCGGCCTCGTCTGCTTGTCGCGACCCGTGCTCGCAAACGCATCGATGGGTGAACTCTGTTTCTCACAACACCTGTCAGCAATTCATTTCACTGCAGACGACGTCGTTGAATGTCGCGGATGCATCCGCATTGCCAAATGTCTCGCTGCCCGGAGGTATCGCCCCGGTACCTGCACCTGGAATGTTGTCGTTCTCCAGATACTGCACGATGTCTCCGCGCAGGGCATCCGAACTACGAGCCTGCCCATTCAACGTACGCCCTGCCACCAACACGGCTGCCCTCGCTTGCGCACCGTCTACTGCGAGCGCTGCGGGCGCGGAGCCAGTGCCGATCGGCGAGAATTCGCTGTCGACGGCGTACATCACCGATTGCTTCCAGCCAGTCCACCACCACCATGACCATGCTACTTGCGGTGCCGAGTCGTCGAAACATGTCTGAGCCGGTGCATTCGGGTCCGGCGGCCATACCGATGACATCGAGTTGCCTGCGGCGAGTGCCGACGCGACCGTGTTATTAAGGGGCGCATCGGGTATGCGGCCAAATCGCTCCCCGGCATCATCGACGTAATCCGGCGCTGCTAAAGGATTGAGTACCGATGCCCACGGGTACAGTCCGCCCGCGCCGGGTGCTCCGGCGTAGGCCTGTAAACATGTCCTGACTCGTTCGGCGACCCACTGATCCATTCGTCGATACACCGCTGCGAAATCCCCTGGCGTGACCGGCAATACCGTATCGTTGAAAGTGGCTGCGCCGGCTCCGCCTGCGACCGTGGACATCACAAATCTCGCCCAGTTTGGCGTTGGCATTGCCGAGCCGCCATTGCCAGCGCCGGTAGCGTTGTTCACACCGCCAGCCGTTTCGAGATAGTTCGTCGGGTCATTGACGGGGTCGGCCGCGTTAGTGCTGCCACATTCAGTGCGGCTAACGGGGGTGCTGCTCCGGTCCTGGTTGCCCAAGGCACGTCCCGGGGCAAAGACTACGGCGGTCGCACGAACATTGGACGCACCGCCGATGATCGTGCTTCCCGCGGCATCCTGTATCTCGAACAGTCCATCGGTGTCGCTCGTCAAGGCAGCCTTATTGTTTCCCAATGCCTTGTACGGGCCCGAAACGGCATACCAGAGACACTCGCCGCCGCCATCTCGCAATGGTTCGATTCCGAGTGTACGCCAAGGAAGACGCCCCAAGACGCTGACGCCAGTAGCATCGCAGGGGGGATCGGCCGAACCGTCACCGTCGGCGTCCGGGCATGGAAGGTATCCCTGCGGCTGTCCTGTATGATTCTCGGCGTAGGTCAGCGCGTAACCGATCAATGCATCCTTGGCTTCACCCAGCGCCCGCACGCTGCGGTGTTGTTGATAGGAAATCGAGGCAGCCGCGTTGAGTCTTATCAGGAACGCGTAGGCTGAAACCACGACCAACAGCAACATAGCGGCGAGTAGAACGGCTCCACACTCTCGTTTGCGCGGCGTTGTCTGAACTGGCGTTGTCTGAACTGCCGGGTTCATCGTGCAGGCCACCAAGTCGCGCGCTCGTCAGCGTGAAGTTCCATCGACGTCGACGATGGTGTTGGTGGCAGGGTCGTAGGTCTGCCCGGGCTTCAGGGTGACGTCGGGCAGGTGTTCGGGCGTGACGATATGCACCGACTCGCCGCGCGGGCGGTCGACGCGGATGTTGTCGCCGCTGAAGTCGCCCTCGAGCGTGTTCCGGCCGTTCACCCATGCGGTGCTCTGGCCGCCCGAGCGTATCACCACGCCGTTGACCGTGATCGGCGGGACCTCCGGCGGCGGAGCGGGCGGCAGCATTTCTTCGCGTGACAGCTCGGTCACGGGCGGCGGCAGGTCGGCCTCGACCACCGGCGGCGGGGCGGGCGGCACGACTGGTTCCGGCGGTGCGTGGCGCAGGCGCTCCAGCTCGACCCTTTGCTCCGGCGTGAGGAAAAACCTTCCGAGCTGCTCCGCGGCGGCGGTCGGGTTCAATGCACCCGCCACGATTACGGACATCCCGATTAGCCCCCTCGCGGCCGTGGCGCTGATACACCGCATCGATATTCCCTCCGGTCGCGTCATTGCTTCATCACCAGCCCCTCGCCGGGCAGATTGAGCGTGTACCAGTCCAGGCTGCAAATTGCCTTGATGTTGTCCGCCTTGGGCTCCATCCGGATCTCTGGATTCGTGCGCGACAGCGTGCACTGGCTCACGCTGTAGAGGCCCGTGGCGTTTCTGTTCAGATCGTCCAGCAACGCCGCGAGGTCATACTCGTGCAGCAGGCCCAGGTCGAGCTGCATCTTGCTCGTGTAGGCCGTGAAACTGCCCGTGTCGACGGTCGCCAGATACGGCGGACCGACCGGTTCCTGCGAGTTGATCTGGTAGCGCAGGCTCGGCATCCGGATCGACGCGCCTGCGGCGCGCAGGGTCTCGATCCAGTTCAGCCGGTTCTCCTTGCCCAGCACGCCGCGGTCGTGCAGCGACATGAATCGCGGGTACATGTCGCGAATGATGCGCGCCTCATCATCGATCGACAGATACCGCTCGCTGGTCTGGCGGAACTCCGCGTGGCTGGACCTGAAAGCCTGCTCATAGCTCTGCTTGAAGTGCAGGCTGTACCAGACCATGAGCGCGCCCACCACGCCGCAGGCCAGCAGCGCCAGCAGGGCGTCGCCCAGAAACCGCCAATCGATGTCAGCCTTCTTTATCGCCATTGCCTTCTATGCCCAGTACGAGGCGTACCGCGAAACCGGAGTTGGTCGCATCGAGTTGATCCTCGGCGGCGCCCTGCAGGCTGCCGCTGGAATCGACGTTCAGCGGACGCCTGACCACCTCCACCTTGTATGCCAGCTCCGACTTCCGCAGGGCCTCGGCGAAACTGTCGATCAGCGCCAGCGCCTCGCGATAATCGCCGTCGAAGGGAGCGATGTGGCCCTCGATGTCCGCGATCTGATAGTAGAGGTAGGTTTTCTTGCCCGGCTCCGCCGGCAGCGGCATCGCCTCCGCCTGCGCGGCGCCATTGCCGCGATCCAGCGTCGAATCCGGATCCGCGCCCGTGTGCCAGTCGAGCTTGTCCAGCTGCAGAGAGGGGAACTGGTCCAGGGCATGGCTGATGAGGCGCATGCTCTCCAGCGGGCTGGACTTGTATTTCTCGAGGAGGTCGACGGCGTTGACCGCGGCCTCGATGTCGCGCGGGCTCACCGCGGTGGGCGGCAGGCGCTTGTGGGCGACGTCGTATCGGGCCCGGTAGAAGTCCGCCTTCTTGCTCGCCTCGATGGACTGCTGGCGCATCGACAGGCCCTGGATGAAGTTCACGCCGCTCCAGATGGTCGCGCCGAAGAGGGTGAGCGCCGCGGCCGCCAACATCCCGAGGCGCGTGCGATGCATGCGGTAGTAGCGCGTCTGGTGCCGGGGCGCGTACTGGTTCTGCGGCTGACCCTCGAGCAGCAGGTGCGCGAACACGACGTCGCTGTAAGGCGTCGTCAGCGCGCCGCTGATGCCGAGACGCTGGCCGAGATCGGCGACGTTGACCAGATGGTAGCGCACGAGGTCCTGCGGCTTGGCCTGGTGCCGCAGCTCGCCGATCAGGTTGCCGCCGGTGACGATGAAGACGTCGATCGGGAGCTCCGGGCTGGCCAGCCGCAGGCTGACGAGGTAACGCCGGAACTTGTCGAGCTCGCCGATGATGTGCGGCCCGTAGGATACCGATCCATAGCGCGGCATCTTGGCCAGGCGGCTGACCTTCAGCTCGTTGTCGTGCAGGAACGTCTGGCGCAGTCCGCTCGCTCCGTGCAGGGTGACGAGCAGGACGTTGGCGGCCTTGGCATCGATGGCCGACAGCAGCCGTTCGCTCAGCATCGGCAGCGAGTAGATCCCCGCCAAGGGCACCTTGTTGTCGGTGAACAGCCTGATGATCGGATCGAGCTGGTCCGGATTGGTGAGTGCCGTGAGCAGCAGGCGATCGTCCTTGCGCCCCTCCTTCTCGCGGCCCTGGACCCTGGCGAACTGGTAGGGGGTGTTGCGGAACAGGCGCGCCAGCTTGCGATCGATGAGGGCGCGGCGGTCCTTGCCGCGCGCGTGCGGGATCGTCTCCTGCCGGTACTCCTCCTCGACGACGTCCACCACCAGGTAGACCGGGTGCGGGGGCGACTCCTCGAGGTAGCGGGCGAACTGCGCGAAACCGGAATCGTTCGCCTCGAACAGGAAGCCGTCCGCCAGGCCACCGCCGCGCCAGTGATACACGGCGATCTTGTCGCCGGTTATGAAGCCCGCGCGGCGGTCGAAGACGTCAAACTTTGATCTTAGAGATAAGGTCATAAATCGGTCCCAGCACGGAGAGCATGACCCAACCCAGCAACACGCCCAACACGACGGTAATCGCCGGGCCCATCACTTTCTGCATGCGCTCGACGGCCTCTCTGACCTCGCGGGTGTAGAAGTAGCCGACGTTGGCGAGCGCCGTCTCCAGCGAACCGGTGTTCTCGCCCACGCGCAGCATGCGCAGCACCAGCGGCGGAAACAGGTCCGATTCCGAGAAGCTCGCGGCAATCCCCGAGCCCTCTGCCATCTGTTTGCCGGCATTGAGCACCGCCTCCTCGACCGCGGTATTTCCCACCACCCCGGAGCTCAGCCGGATGCTCTCTAGCACCGTGATGCCGGAGGCGTACATCAGCGCGAAGTTGCTGGTGAACCGGGTGAGGATGATCTTCTTGAGTATCGGGCCGATGATGGGAAGATCGAGCTTGAAGGCGTCCCAGCGACGCCGGAACGGCGGATTTGTCCTCAACAGCACCTGGATGACGATGGCGGCGACCACCGGGATTGCCACGATCGCGTACCAGTAGTTGGAGAACGCGTTGGACACGGCAATGAGGGCCTTGGTGTGCCAGGGCAGCGTGCCGCCCATCGACTTGACGAACTTCAGCAGCTCCGGCACCACGTTCACCATGAGCACGACCACCGCGACGCCGACGACCAGCAGGACCAGGCTCGGGTAGATGAGCAGCATCTTGATCTGGGCGGCCTGCTCGTCCTGCCACTTCAGATTCTCGGCGAGCTCGTGCAGGACGTGCGGCAGCTGACCCGCCTCCTCGCCGGCGCGCACCAGATTCACGAACGTGGCGTCGAACACATAGGGAAACTCGTTGAGCGCCTGCGAGAGGTTCTTGCCGCCCTGTATCGACTCGATGACGACGGCGATGACGTCCCTGAAGCGGGGATGCTCGAGCGAGTCGCGCAGATCGGTCAGTCCGTCCAGCATCGGCACGCCGGCGCGCAGAAGCTGCTCCAGGTGCACGCAGAAGTTGATGAGATCGACGCGCTTGATCGGCCGGCCGCCGCCGCCGCGATGCCTGCCGCCGATCTTCCTGTAGCTGATGAGGTCCAGGCCCATGCGCCCGAGGCGCGATTCCAGATCGCTCGGGTTCATGGCGTCGAGGCGGCTGCGCTTGACGCGGCCCTCGGCGGTCATCGCCTTGTAGCGATACAGCTCCATCAGTGGAGTCTCTCGGTCAGATCGACCACGCGCGAGACCTCGTCGATGCTGGTGACGCCCTCGATAACCCGCTTGCCGGCGGCGTCGGCGAGGGTCGCGAATCCCTTGGCGGTGGCGGCGGCGTCGATCTCGCTCAAGGTGGCGCCGCGCGCGATGAGGGCGTCGATCTCCCGATCGAACCGCAGCAGCTCCATCACGGCGATGCGGCCGCGATAACCCTGGTTGTCGCAGTGGATGCAGCCCTTGGCGCGGTAGATGAGCGGCGGCGGATCGCTGGCGGCGATGCCGAGCACCCGCAGCTCCAGATCGCTGGGCTCGTAGGCCTCCTTGCACTGGTTGCAGAGCTTGCGCACCAGGCGCTGGGCGATGATGCCGATGATGTTGCCGGCCATGATGTCCGGGCGGATGCCGAGATCGAGCAGGCGCGGGATGGCCCCCAGCGCGTTGTTGGTGTGCAGGGTCGCGAACACCTGGTGGCCGGTCATGGCGGCGCGGAAGGCCATCGAGGCGGTCTCCTCGTCGCGCACCTCGCCGATGAGGATGATGTCCGGGTCCTGGCGCAGGATGGCGCGCACGCCGGTGGCGAAATCCAGCCGCACCGCCTCGTTGATGGAGGTCTGCCGGATCTGGCCCATCGGGTACTCGACCGGGTCCTCCAGCGTCATGATGTTGACCGTCTCGGTGTTCAGATGGCTCAGCACGGAATACAGCGTCGTGGTCTTGCCGCTGCCGGTCGGGCCGGTCACGAGGATGATGCCCTCGGGGCGGGCGACCATGAGCCGCAGGCTGCCGAGGACGCTCTCCTCGAGGCCGAGCTGGGGGAGCTCCACCAGCCCCTTCTGGCGGTCCAGGATGCGCAGGACGAGGTTCTCCCCGTGCACCGTCGGCATGGTCGAGACGCGGAAGTCGATCGGGCGGCCGGACAGCGAGAGCGAGATGCGGCCGTCCTGCGGCGCGCGCGTCTCGGCGATGTCCATGCCCGCCATCACCTTCACGCGCACGGCGATGGCCGACCAGTATTTCTTGTGCAGGCTTCGGATCTGGCGCAGCACGCCGTCGATGCGGTACCGGAAGCGCATGAAGCCCTGCTCCGGTTCGAGGTGGATGTCCGAGGCGCCGCGCTTGACGGCGTCGGCGATGAGGGCGTTGACCAGCCGCACCACCGGCTGGCTGTACTCGCCGCTGTCCTCCTCGAGGCTGGCGTAGTCGATCTCGCCGGTCTCGATCTCCTGGATGATGCCGTCGACCGACAGCTCGAAGCCGTAGAACTGATCGATCGCCTTCTCGATGTCCGCCTCGGTGGCGAGCAGCGGCACGACCTCGACGTCGCCGCCGAGCAGGGCGTTGATCTGATCGATGGTGACGACGTTGAGCGTGTCGGCCATCGCCACGGTCAGGCGATTGCGGTTCAGCTCGTAGGTCAGCGGGAGGATGCGGTAACGGCGGGCGAAGTCCTTCGGGATGAGGCGCACCGCCTCGCTGTCGACGACGACCTTCGAGAGGTCGATGCTCTGCTGGCCGAGGGCGCCGCCTAGGACGTCGAGTACGACCGCCTCGGTCGCGAAGCCGAGGCGAACCAGAATCTTGCCCAGGTGTTCCTTCTGCTTCTTCTGCTCGGTGAGCGCGATGCGGATCTGGTCCTGGCTGATGATGCCCTTCTGGACCAGCAACTCACCGAGACGGAGCGGCGATTTCGTGGCATTCACGGTGCACTTCCGCTCGCCAGCGCGAGCGCCTGAATGCGCGACTGGGCGTCGGCGGCGGCGAACCGCGCCGGACGCTGCCGGGCGAGGTCGACGGCCTTGCGGTAGTGGTCCAGCGCCGCGGCGTGCTGCCCGAGGTTGTCGAGGCTGACGGCCAGGTTGTAGGCCACGTCCGGGTTGGTCTTATCGCGCGTGAAGGCGTCGAAATAGGCCTGCTGCGCCTCCGGCCAGCGCTGCTGGCGCGCGTAGATGTTCCCGAGCACGAAGCGAAGCTGCGCCGACTCCGGCTCCCGGTGCAGCAGCAGCTTGACGGTACTCTCGTCAACCACCGGATTCTTGTCCTTCTGCAGCGTGAGCAGGGCGGAACGCGCCGTGGCGTCGTTGGGGTTGGCCTGCAGCAGCCGCTGGTAAATGCCGGCCGCGCCGGTCTTGTCCCCGCTGCGCCAGCTCAACGCGGCGATGCCGAGCAACGCGTCACGATTGCCCGGATAGCGCGCCAGCGCCGTGCGGTATAGGGTCTCGGCCCGGCCGTAGTCGCCGCGCTGATACGCATCGTAGGCCTCCTGGACCTGCCCGGGGACAAACGGCTGCGTCGCCCGCGCGCGCGAGATGCGGATCTCGCCGGGCATGACACTGCCATCGATCGCGGAGCTCACTTTCGGCGCGGGCAGCTCCGACTTCGGCTTCGGCGCTGGTGCCGCCTGCAGCCGCTCGACCTCCGCCGTCGTGGGCGGTTCGACCATGGCCGTCTGCACGGGCGGTTGGGGCT